>NZ_RCNZ01000076.1:57829-66957 GCF_004307525.1 Pseudomonas sp. Sample_21
GCTCGCTCCCACAGGTTTTTTGTGGTGACCAACAATGTTCATTCCACCCCGAATCCCTGTGGGAGCTGGCTTGCCAGCTCGCACAGATTTGTGGGCCGAATCACAAAGCCCGGTCAGCCCCGGATTTCTCTGTGGGAGCGAGCCTGCTCGCGAAGGCGTCAGGTCAGCCACCTCCACATTGACTGACACACCGCATTCGCGAGCAGGCTCGCTCCCACAGGTTTTTTGTGGTGACCAACAATGTTCATTCCACCCCGAATCACTGTGGGAGCTGGCTTGCCAGCGATTGGTCGGCACATCCACCACCTTCTTTGACGGACCCACCGCAATCGCTGGCAAGCCAGCTCCCACAAGTCTATGTGCCGAATCACAAAGCCCGGTCAGCCACGGATTTCTCTGTGGGAGCGAGCCTGCTCGCGAAGGCGGCGGGTCAGCCACATCCACACCAACTGACACACCGCTTTCGCGAGCAGGCTCGCTCCGGCAGTGCGTCTACACTTCTGAAACCCTTTGGGAGCAAGCTTGCTCCCAAAGGAATTGTTTCAGTGAAATCAGGAGTGGCTGATGTCTTCCAGCGTTGCCCTGCGGTTGCCGTCCATTGATGGCTTGTTGCGTCACCCGGCGTGCGCGCCGTTGGCCGAGCGTTACGGCCGGGATTCTTTGCTGACGGGTCTGCGTCAGTTGCTTGATGAGCTGCGGCCTGGCGTATTGAGCGGACAATTGGCGGCGGTGGAAATCGGCGCCGAAGTGCTCGCCGGCCGCGTCGGCGAACGCTTGGCGCAACAGCAGCGCAGTCAGGTACGCCGGGTATTCAATCTGACCGGCACGGTACTGCACACCAATCTCGGTCGCGCCTTGCTGCCCGAAGAAGCCATCGAAGCAGTGCAAATGGCCGCACGCTATCCGCTCAATCTCGAGTTCGATCTGGCCAGCGGCAAGCGCGGTGATCGTGACGATCTGATCGAAGGCCTGATCCGCGAACTGACCGGCGCCGAAGCGGTGACCGTGGTCAACAACAATGCCGCTGCCGTGCTGCTGACCCTCAACAGCCTCGGCGCGCGCAAGGAAGGCATCATCTCGCGTGGTGAGCTGATCGAAATCGGCGGCGCCTTTCGCATCCCCGACATCATGGCCCGCGCCGGCGTGCGCCTGCATGAAGTCGGCACCACCAACCGCACCCATGCCAGGGATTACCAAGCGGCAATCGGCCCGCGCAGCGGTTTGATCATGCGCGTGCATGCCAGCAACTACAGCATCGAAGGCTTCACCGCGCGGGTGCCGACTGCGGAACTGGCCGAGTTGGCTCACGCTCATGGCTTGCCGTTGCTGGAAGATCTGGGCAGCGGCAGTCTGCTCGACCTGACGCGCTGGGGCCTGCCGGCGGAACCGACGGTGCGGCAGGCGCTGCTCGATGGCGCCGACATCGTCACCTTCAGCGGCGACAAATTGCTCGGCGGGCCGCAGGCCGGATTGATTGTCGGGCGCAAAGAACTGATCGCGAAGATCAAGAAAAATCCATTGAAGCGTGCGCTGCGGGTCGACAAGTTGACCTTGGCCGCGCTGGAAGCGGTGCTCGGTCTCTACCGCGATCCGGATCGCCTCGTCGAGCGCCTGCCGAGCCTGCGCCTGCTGACCCGGCCGCAAGCCGACATTCATGCGCAGGCTGTGCGCTTGCAACCGTTGCTCGCCGATGCGTTGGGCGAGGTCTGGCAGGTCAGTGCAGTCGAGGCGTTGGGCATGATCGGCAGCGGCAGCCAACCGGTGGCGCGTCTGCCGAGCGCAGCGCTGTGTTGTCGCCCGCAAGTGTCCAAGCGCTGGCGCGGGCGCTATCTGCTCAATCTTGAAGTGGCATTGCGCGGTTTGCCGATCCCGGTGCTCGGGAGAATCGGCGACGATGCGCTGTGGCTCGATCTGCGTCAGCTCGACGATGAGCCAGCGTGGCTGGCGCAGTTGCCGCAATTGCAGGTCGACCGGTGATCGTCGGCACAGCGGGGCACATCGACCACGGCAAGACTTCGCTGTTGCAAGCGCTGACCGGGCAAACCGGCGATCGCCGCCCGCAGGAGCGCGAACGCGGCATGACCATCGACCTCGGTTATCTCTACGCCGAACTCGCAGCGGGCGCCGGGCTGACCGGCTTCATCGACGTACCCGGCCACGAAAAATTCACCCACAACATGCTCGCCGGCGCACAGGGCATCGATCTGGTGCTGCTGGTGGTCGCGGCCGACGACGGCGTGATGCCGCAGACCCGCGAACATCTGGCGATCGTCGAGCTGCTCGGCATCCCCCGCGCGCTGATGGCGATCACTAAATGCGACCGGGCGGGAGCGGGCAGGGTGGAAGAGGTGCAGCGCCAGGTGCTGGATCTGCTCGCGCCCGGGCCATTCGCCGATGCGCCGATTTTTACCGTGTCGAGCGTGAACGGGCAGGGCGTCGATGAGTTGCGCGCGGCGTTATTGCAGGCGCACAACGAGGTGCAGGCGCGCAGTTGCGAGGGCGGCTTTCGCCTGGCGATTGATCGGACATTCAGCGTCGCGGGTGCGGGGATTGTGGTCACGGGCACGGCGTTGTCGGGCACGGTTGCGGTGGGCGACAAACTTGTCTTGGGGCCTGCGGGCAAGTCGGTGCGCATCCGGGGCCTGCACGCGCAAAACCAGGCCGCCGAACAGGCCTTCGCCGGCCAGCGCGTGGCATTGAACCTCAGCGGCGATCGTCTGGAACTGGCGCAGATCCACCGTGGTCATTGGCTGCTTGCGGACTGGCTGCATGCCCCGACCCAGCGCATCGACATCGACTTTCAGCTGTTGCCCGGCGAGCGCACCTTTGAACATTTTCACCCGGTGCATCTGCACCTCGGCACGCAAGATGTCATCGCCCGGGTCGCCTTGCTGCAAGGCCCGCGCCTGACTCCCGGCGAGCGCATGTTCGCGCAACTGCTGATCAACGCGCCGGTGCAAGCGGTGAAGGGTGATCGGCTGATCCTGCGCGACTCCAGTGCCCAGCGCACATTGGGCGGCGGCGTTGTGCTCGACCCGTTCGCCCCGGCGCGCCAACGCCGCAGCCCGGAACGCCTTGCGCAACTGCGAACCCTCGCTCTCAGCGTCAGCCTCGAACAAGCCCTGCCGGCACTGCTCAACCACAGCCCCGGCGGCCTCGACCCGCAACGCGTCGAACGCCAGTTCAACCGCCCGCGCGCGCAGTGGTCGCTGGCGGAAAACATCCGCCTGATCGACACCCGCCAAGGCCCGCTGCTGTTCAACGTGCAGCGCTGGGGCCAGTTGAAATTCACCTTGCTCGAACAACTGGCGCGATTCCACGAACAGGAACCCGACCAGATGGGCCCGGACCGCGACCGTCTGCGCCGCTTCAGCGCGCTGGCGCTGGAACGCTCGACCTTCATCGGCCTGCTCGACGAACTGCTCAGCGCCGGCTCGATCCTCGCCAGCGGCCCCTGGCTGCACCTGCCCGACCATCAGGTGCGCCTGAATGCCGACGATGAAATCCTCTGGCAGCAATTACAGCCATTGTTCGAACAGGCCGGTTTCGACCCGCCGTGGGTGCGCGATGCGGCGAAAATGCTCGGCGAAGACGACGCCAGCGTCCGCCTGCTGCTGCGCAAACTCGCCCGCCTGGGCCTGATGCACCAAGTTGTGCGCGACCTGTTCATCAGCGACATCGTCTTGCGGCAAATGGCGGCGCTGCTGCTGAAACTCGCCGAAGAAAATCCAGCGATTGAGGTGACAACTTTCCGTGATGCGCTAGGCTTGGGACGCAAACGCTGTATTCAGTATCTGGAATATTTCGACCGACTCGGCCTGACCCGCCGCCTCGGCGAATCCCGCCAGATCCGCCCCGACAACGCGCTGGCCAACGCCTGCGCACCCTGAGTTCAGGAAGACAATCGCGCCCGGTGGCGCGGCCGGGCTTCAAACCCGGTTGGGGACGGCATCCGTTCCCGGGCAGGTTCGACTCCGGCTGTCTTCCGCCATTTATTTTATAAGCGAGAGCAGTAAGGGTAAAAGGTAATAGTTACAGTGACTCCATCGTCTTTATCTTGGGATGGTCCTCAGTCGAATATTGTCTATCTTTATTATTTCATAGGTAGCAACGCCCCCGAAAGCAATTGAGTGGTAATCGGTGGTATCGGGTATTCCCAAGAAGAATCTGGTTTCAACATGTGCCCACGCACCTGCGGTTGGTAGACGGAAGCGAGGAAAACTGAGGTTTGGAATTTGATGGGGGAAGCCAAGCTGTACACCGGCATCTCTAGGTGTTGGAATTAGATAATCGAAACTTAAAACGCACAGCTCACCACTTTTTATATTGTTATATGACTTAATAAGGGTAAGGTACTGTCCACCGTTTACGTTGACCGACTGGGCGTAGTATTCCCCACCTTCGTTTATAATTTGCCCCCACCCAGCTGAAAAAGTCCAACCATTCATGTCATTGTTTGTGAAGGTAGTCAGATCATCGAACGCCTTCTTGATCGTATATCCTTTCTTCGGAAAGGATATGTAGCCACCTTCAGTATTATCAAAAGAAACCTTCACCTCAATCTCAAGTGTCGAGTCATCTTCCAACATCAGCAACTTGTCGAGTGGTACTGGATGGCGTATCCCACCCAAATCCTCCGCCGTCACCTCTTTCCCTTTATAAGCCTCTACAATAATTCCCGCACTGCCATCACGTTTGATTTCCCTATAAGTCAAATCAACCCGCTGTCCTACAGCTATCAACGGCCAAGCCGTCGTTCGCGTATGATCCGTCGCCAACAAATCCGCAGGATCCAGCACATCTCCCGTCACTCGGTCGATCGTCGGCGTGGGCAATCGAGGATCTCCGTCGGCAATGTCCTGCACGCTTAGTATCAGCGGCAGGGAATCGCGCGTAGCCGATCCGGTTGTCTTGCTGTATTTCACAGTGACATTGCCACCGAAACTGTACGCAAGCACTTTGTTGTCCAGCGCAATCTCCTGCGTGCCCAGCACTTTGACCACGTGAGGCGGCGAGTTGTAGGAGCCGTCGGCAGGCGTGCCCGGTGCGCCGGTCCAGGTCACGACGATTACATCATCAAGCTGAATGGAAGGATCGAAGACCAAAGCGGTCAGCGCATCTTTCGCGGCAAGCGGATCCAGGCTGTTGCCTGGTGCCTGTTTGATTATGGGCGCTACCAGATCCGGCGCCGCTTCGCCGATGATCTCGGCCTCGGCCGTTCTGGAGTGCCCAATGACGGTGCCTGCCGGCCGTTCCAGCTCATAACGCACCTGCAAGCGCGCGCCGGAAGTCAGTTGATCGTTGGGTAGCTCCAGAATGCACGGTAGCAGCGTCCCGAACTTGTCGGTGATCACGCCTGGTGCAGTAGGTTTCTCGGCCGAATCGTCCAACTTATAAAAGCCCCTCACCGTGTCGCCCTTTTGAAAATCGGGAGTAGTGGGAGCAACGACGATCAATAGTGGCCGGCCCTCGAGTTTGTCGAGGTCCACAATCGCTGGATCGTCCATGTCATCGTCTGGATCCTCGCGCAGGATCGGCTGGGGCAGGAAGTTTCGCTCAAGGTCAATGTTGGCATGAATGTACTTCGACCACCGGTCCCGGTGAGTGGTGTTGAGCAGTTGATCGATCACCGTGTAGGAGAACGGGCAGTTGTTCATGCTGCCAATTTTTTGAAAGGTGTCGGGACCGATCAGCACCGAGAATGCCTTGCCCGCCTGTTCCGGCGTCACCGTGTGTTTGAAGGTCTGGCGATTGATCTCGTATTTCACCTGATCGTAGGCGCGGCAATGAGGGTAATCGAACGTCAGGAGTACGCCTTTGGCGGCCTGATCCTTGTCAATCACCGCCGGGTTGCCGAGCCCTTCGGGCAGACTGATCAGCAGCCCCGGATGATCACCGGTGCCAGGCACATCATTGCCGCCGGGCAACGTGTCGTTGTAGAGGGCCCACGCTTCGATGGATTTGCTGTCATTGCCGGCGACGTTTTTCAGAATGTATTGGATTGTGTTGATGACGCCGTCGTGAAGTGCCCTCTGGAACACGGTGAAGGTCATTCGCTCGTTGATGACTGGCTGTGGAACGCCGCTTTGCTCACCGTTGACGAAGAGTCTGATACTGCCATATTCACCAACGTCCGTAGGCGGATCGACCACCACCTGTACACCAGCGGCGTTGATTTCATCGCGCGTGAGGTCCGTGAATACCTTGAGCGGCAGGCCATAGGTGACTGTCGGTGGTTCTGCCGGCGGGTCAGTGATCACGTTCTTGGTGGCAACAGGAATTATCACCGGATACAGCGTCATGACCGTGTTGTCGGGTTGCGTCTTTTCCATGGCACACCTTCCTGATGAGATGGCCAGGGAGGGCTGGCCGGGATGGAGACATCAGATACCGGGCTGGAGAAGTTCGCTACTGTCAGATCTGACAGTTGAAAGTGGGTTTGCGACGGACGGTAGGTCTGCACTCGGAGATGCGCAGGCCGATGCCGACGCACAATCAGCGGCGCGGCCGGGCTTCAAACCCGGTTGGAGACGGCATCCGTTCCCGCGCAGGTTCGACTCCGGCTGTCTTCCGCCAGTCTCCCAAAAGCAAAGATCGCAGCCTTCGGCAGCTTCTACATCGATTTGTAGGAGCTGCCGAAGGCTGCGATCTTTTGATTTTCGGTGATACGAGAAGGTTAGAGATTACGCTGCGCTTCCATCCGGTCATGCAAGATTCTGATTATCGCGATCCCATAGGCGGTGATTCGAAAATAAATCACGTGACTCTCCACGCTGCAGCGTCGGTAACCGGGGCGGATCGCGTCGCATGCGGGTGCTGTTTTGGGACGATCAGCCAACTGCTCGAAAGACGCAGTCAGGATGTCGATGTAGCGATTGGCCTGATCCAAACCCCATTGTTGAGCTGTATAGGTCCAGATAGCCTCAAGATCCGCTTCGGCGGCGGGGGTAAGTCGGTATTCAGCCATGCGCCCTCAACATTCTCTTTTTGAAAGCATCAGCATCGAATGGCCGGGGGGCACCACTGGATTCTCCTTCTCGAAGGGCTGCGCGGACGGTTTCCAGTTCAGCGTTTCGCTCTTGCTCTCGACGGATCAAATCGCGGATGTATTCGCTGTCGTTGGTGTAATGTCCCGCTTCTATTTGAGCTTTGATCCAATGGTCTTGCTGGTCAGTCACGGTTATGGTTTTTCGTACGGTAGCCATGGTCGGGCCTTTTGCAGGTGGGGAACTTTGCGCAAATTATCATACTAATGGTGCGCTAACGAGTATGAGCCTAGCCGTTACAAGAACGAATCACAGCCTTCTGCAGCTCATGCGTATATCACTCGAGCTGCCGCAGGCTGCATTTTCAGACCCGCGACCGAATCTGCTGCCCGAGCACATCCATCGGGTTAAATAAATCCATCCCCTTTGTGCTGCGAAAATGCTCGGCGAAAACGACGCCCAGCGTCCGCCTGCTGCTGCTGCTGCGCAAACTCGCATACTTGGGCCTGATGCACCAGGTGGTGCGCGACCTGTTCATCAGCGACATCGTCCTGCGGCAAATGGCAGCGCTGCTGCTGAAAAACGCCGAAGAAAATCCAGCGATTGAGGTGACAACTTTCCGTGATGCGCTAGGCTTGGGACGCAAACGCTGTATTCAGTATCTGGAATATTTCGACCGACTCGGCCTGACCCGCCGCCTCGGCGAATCCCGCCAGATCCGCCCCGACAACGCGCTGGCCAACGCCTGCGCACCCTGAGTTCAGGAAGACAATCGCGCCCGGTGGCGCGGCCGGGCTTCAAACCCGGTTGGGGACCGCATCCGTTCCCGGGCAGGTTCGACTCCGGCTGTCTTGCGCCATCATTCGAAAAGCAAAAAATAGGTGTCTTCGGCAAGCAAATGACCTATTGAGTTAATGAACAGGCTAAGAATTATTTTCAATTTCGCTTCTCGGAATCTTTTTTAGGCGGATATTGTCTAGTTTAATGACTGCGTCCGCAGATAATACTACGGAGATTTTTGAGTACGCCTTTGATTGGGGGGAACCAAGAAAAAAACTTATGAAGGCCATGTCCCAACTGTTAGCTGCAGATAATTCCTGCTGCGGCAGAGTTATTCTATCGCCTCCAATTAAAGCTGGTGTCATAAAAAGGCGGAATGTTACTGGGCGTGAGCTCAGGTAATCGAAGCTGAGAGCGCAAGCCACTCCTCTTTCCAGGTATTCATACGATTTTGAGATGTATAAGGCATGAAAGCTTTGGCCTAGTTGAGATATTGCATAATAATCATCGTTCTCTTTGATTGCTGAGCCAGCTCCTTGCTCAAATTGCCAGCCATTACTCTCATAGTTTGTAAAGGTAGTTAAGTCATCAATGCCAATGTCGATATTGAGGATTAGAGGGCGAAATAAAATTCTTTTGGTGTCATCAATACTTCCATCAAATACAACAGCTATCTCTATAAAGAGTTTTGATCCATCTTCCATCCCACCAAGTCCAGCCAACGGAACCGGATGCTTGATCCCACCCAAATCCTCCGCCGTCACCTCTTTCCCTTTATAAGCCTCTTCAACAATTCCCGTACTGCCATCGCGCTTGATTTCCCGATACGTCAGCCAGATCCTTTGTCCCAAGGCAATTAATGGCCAAGCCGTCGTCCGCGTATGATCTGTCGCCAACAAATCCGCAGGATCCAGTTCATCTCCCGTCACCCGGTCGATCGTCGGCGTGGGCAATCGGGGATCCGCGTCCGCAATGTCCTGCACGCTTAGTATCAGCGGCAGGGAATCGCGCGCAGTCGATCCGGTTGTCTTGCTGTATTTCACAGTGACATTGCCACCGAAACTGTACGCAAGCACTTTGTTGTCCAGCGCAATCTCCTGCGTGCCCAGCACTTTGACCACGTGAGGCGGCGAGTTGTAGGAGCCGTCGGCAGGCGTGCCCGGTGCGCCGGTCCAGGTCACGACGATTACATCATCAAGCTGAATGGAAGGATCGAAGACCAAAGCGGTCAGCGCATCTTTCGCGGCAAGCGGATCCAGGCTGTTGCCTGGTGCCTGTTTGATTATGGGCGCTACCAGATCCGGCGCCGCTTCGCCGATGATCTCGGCCTCGGCCGTTCTGGAGTGCCCAATGACGGTGCCT
>NZ_RCNZ01000017.1:0-28587 GCF_004307525.1 Pseudomonas sp. Sample_21
ATTATCTGGGCGGCTCTTTCTTTTTGTGTCGGCGCAAACTTATATCACGCCGACATTGTTGGCGATACTTGCGAAATCAACCTTTCAGCTTCTTTACGGCGTTGTCGCAGAAGGAGCGCTGGATGTCGCAAATCCACAGTACCGATGCAACCGGGCTGACAACTTTATCGCTGTTTCCGGGCCTTTTTGCATCGCTAAAAAAGAGTCCCTGGCAAAACACTTGAATCTCCATCGGGCAACCCTGCCACTGTTTTTATTGGCTTCAGGCGACCACTTCCAGTGGTGCGCTTATAGTCCATACCTTTACGAATGCAACAAGCGTGCACAAACCGCAAAAACGCTGCGGTTATTTTTCTGTGTGCAGCTCTCAGATGTGAAAACCTTGTGAAAACGGGGTCTCGGGGCTGTTTTGTTACGGGCTTGACGACGATCCCCCAATGGTGTTGCAACGCACCAAAGCCGCGCAGGACAACCAAAAACGTTACCGGTTCACCCCGCATTGAGTATTTGGCGGATGCCCGACCCACTGAGCGTAGACGTGTTGTGCAGTTTTGGTGCAAAAAAATCACAATCGGGCCCGAGTAAAACTGGCGCCGCCCGATTCGAGGGTCGACAGATCAGGGGTTTTCATGCGGATCTTCACGTCAAGGCTCATGTCCGGGGCTGTATTGGTGCGTCGGCGAGATAAATGTCTTATGTCGGCGCGCTTACTGAATTACTGTCGGAGGGAAGCGTGAAGCCCGCTGCATTCGCAGGTATGCTGCCGTTCTGTCGCTTGGCGCGCTGCTTTCACGGCGCCGCCGCTAAGCTGAGTCATAGGATCAGCGGGAGTGCTCACAGTGTTTGCTTTGGATTCACGACTTCAACAGGACGCCCTGGTCATCGGCGACTTTCCGTTGTGCCGGCTGTTGCTGTCCAACGACAGCAATTACCCTTGGTTCATCCTGGTACCTCGTCGCGAGGATATAAGCGAGTTGTTTCAGTTGGATGTCGCCGATCAGCAACAGCTATGGCGGGAAACCACCACCCTTGCCGAATTGCTCAAGGATTCCTTCGATGCTGACAAGCTGAACGTGGCAACCCTGGGTAACGTTGTCAGTCAGTTGCACATGCATGTCATTGTGCGTAAACGCGACGACGCCGCTTGGCCGGCGCCGGTCTGGGGCAGGCACCCGGCCAAGCCGTACAGCGCGGAACAGGTAGCAGCCATTCGCGAGCGCTTGCGTCTGGTGCTGACCGAAGAATTCACCTTTGTGGAGGGCTGAGTCATGAGCCTTGAAGAACGCGTTACCGATCTGGAAAGCCGTCTGGCCTTTCAGGATGACACCATTCAGGCTTTGAACGATGTGCTGGTGGCCCAGCAGAGAGTCATCGAGCGCCTGCAATTGCAGATGGAGGCGCTGATCAAGCGTCACGAAGAAATGGTCGGGCAGTTCGGTGCTTTCGAAGAAGACGCACCGCCGCCGCATTATTGAGCCATTCGCCAGGCATAAAAAAACCGCGAACAGCCAGGCTGTTCGCGGTTTTTTTTGCTTTGGATCAGCGACGCGGCAGAGCGGCGATCACGTCCTCGGCTTGCAGGCCCTTGTCGCGGTTCATCACCGAGAACTCGACGCGCTGGCCTTCGACCAGAACACGGTGGCCTTCGCCACGAATGGCGCGAAAGTGCACGAAAATATCATCGCCGGAATCCCGGGAGATAAACCCGAAACCCTTGGAAGTGTTGAACCACTTCACGGTGCCGGTATCGCGATTGCTCATGTCATAGGTAGTCGGCGCAGCGGCCGGTGACGATTTGTAGAAGCTGACAGCCAAATGCAGCAGCACGGCAACCAGGGCGATCACCAGGCTGAACAACACCGCCGGCTGGCCAGCGATGACCGGCATCGGCGCGATCAGGGTCAAAGTCTGCAGGACGACAGTCAGTACCAGAAGGGCGCTGACCAGATTTTGCAGATGCTGGCGCGGGCCTTTGTTCCAGTAGGGAATCACTGGAGCGATGACCAGGTTCAGCAGGCCGAAAAAGGCCAGGTAAAGTGCATCGGGCTGTTGCAGGTAAGGAACGGCTTCGGCTTTCAGGCTGGGTATGAACGACAGCAGCAAGGCTGCTGCGCCCATTAGCAGGTGGACGATTTTCAACATTTTGATTGGCTCACGTTATGACGGCTCACAAGGAAGAGCTGAAGGCGCACGGTTCGCTTCAGGACAAAATAAGAGGCGGTGGACACGTACACGGCATCAGCCTATGCGCAACGCCCCGGAAAATAGGGCATGGCGACACACTGCCTATTTAACAGCAAAGCCTGCGGCTACTCAAATCAGCCCGGCCAGCGGCAGAGAAACGGTCGATTTGTCGCAGTCAGATCACGGATTGATAGCTGCGAGCGGGCGCTTGCCTTGCTAAAGTGGGGCTGAACCTGCTGGATGAATTCAATCACTGTTAGGGGGTAAGCATGGCAATTGATATCGGTATCAGTGAAGAAGACCGCAAATCCATCGTCGAAGGGCTGTCGCGACTGCTGTCGGACACCTACGTGCTGTATCTGAAAACCCATAACTTTCACTGGAACGTCACCGGCCCGATGTTCCGCACGCTGCACCTGATGTTCGAAGAGCAGTACAACGAGCTGGCGCTGGCCGTCGATTCGATCGCCGAGCGTATCCGTGCGTTGGGCTTCCCGGCGCCGGGTGCCTACGCGACCTACGCGCGTCTTTCTTCTATTAAAGAAGAAGTCGGTGTACCGAGCGCCGAAGACATGATCAAGCAATTGGTCGAAGGCCAGGAAGCGGTGACCCGTACCGCGCGCGGCATTTTCCCGCTGCTGGACAAGGTCAGCGATGAGCCGACTGCTGACCTGCTGACCCAGCGCATGCAAGTGCACGAGAAAACTGCGTGGATGCTGCGCGCACTGCTCGAGGAATGATCCAGACGCTGCGGACGGCGTGAGGTCGTCCGCATGCTCTCCAGACTCTTACCGTTGTCGTTGGCTTATCCTACGAGGCTGGTCAACAAGTCGTATGGCGCTAACTTTGTCACTGGGTTTTTATGAAGGCGCAGGATGTTGCCTTATAAATCAGCAGTCATGGCAAAGGAGTGTCAACGCTATGGTAGAAGGAGACAGGCGAAGCGACAGGATGTCGGCTTCGCGGCACGTAATTAAAGTCGACCCGTTTGTCAGCGAGTTCGACATGAATCTGATCCGGCCGTTGTCGCGATCGATTCGCCTCAACGGTTTTGCGACCTGCCTGCGCCTGGAGCAGGTCTACTGGAATATTCTCGGCGGCATGGCCGAGGACAATCATTGTTCGGTCAGCACACTGTTATCCCACGTCGATCGCGAGGTGCATCTGCGTTACGGCGGGGTGAAGAATTTCAGTGCGCTGGTACGGGTGGTTTGTGTCATGAACGGGATCAAAGATCTCGCACCCGCCGTTTCGCGCTGAAACGGCGGTTGCAACGAGGTTGCAGGCTGTGCAGCGTTACGGCTGCACAGCCTGCATTTAATCGATATAATCCCGCGCTTTCGCCGCAAAGCCCTGCGCGCGGCAGCAATCTGATCGCCGAGACACCTCCATGCCAATGTACGATTACCAATGTGCTTCCTGTGGTCATCAGTTGGAAGCCATTCAGAAGATCAGCGACGCACCGTTGGTCGATTGCCCTGCCTGCCAGGCGCCCGAACTGAAGAAGCAGCTGTCCATGCCGGGTTTTCGCCTCAGCGGCAACGGTTGGTACGAGACCGACTTCAAGACCGGAGCCAAGAAGAATCTGGCCGGTGGCGACAAAGCTGACTAGGGTTCCAACCCTGAACGAACGACACGCGTGAGTTTCCGCCTTGCTTGATGGCGGCGGGATCTCCACCGAATTTCGAATTACGAGAAGCGAACCACACCATGATGCGCAGCCACTATTGCGGCCAACTGAACGAAAGCCTGGAAGGCCAGGAAATTACCCTTTGCGGATGGGTTCACCGTCGCCGCGACCACGGCGGGGTGATTTTCCTCGACATCCGTGATCGTGATGGTCTGGCCCAGGTGGTGTTCGACCCGGATCGCGCCGAGAGCTTCGCCGCCGCCGATCGCGTGCGCAGCGAATACGTCGTGAAGATCACCGGCAAGGTGCGTCTGCGTCCGGCCGGCGCGACCAACGCCAACATGGCCTCGGGCATGATCGAAGTGCTCGGTTATGAACTGGAAGTGCTGAACGAGTCGGAAACCCCGCCGTTCCCGCTCAACGAGTTCTCCGACGTCGGCGAAGAAACCCGCCTGCGCTATCGCTTCCTCGATCTGCGTCGTCCGGAAATGGCCGAGAAGCTGCGTCTGCGTTCGCGCATGACCACCAGCATCCGTCGCTTCCTCGACGAGAACGGCTTCCTCGACGTCGAAACGCCGATCCTGACCCGGGCCACTCCGGAAGGCGCGCGTGACTATCTGGTGCCGAGCCGTACCCACGCCGGTTCGTTCTTCGCCCTGCCGCAATCGCCGCAGCTGTTCAAGCAACTGCTGATGGTGGCCGGCTTCGACCGTTACTACCAGATCGCCAAGTGCTTCCGTGACGAAGACCTGCGTGCCGACCGCCAGCCGGAATTCACCCAGATCGACATCGAGACCAGCTTCCTCGATGAAAAAGAGATCATGGGCCTGACCGAGCAGATGATCCGCAACCTGTTCAAGGAAGTGCTGAACCTGGAATTCGGCGAATTCCCGCACATGACCTTCGAAGAAGCCATGCGCCGCTACGGTTCGGACAAGCCGGACCTGCGTATTCCGCTGGAACTGGTCGACGTTGCCGACCAGCTCAAGGAAGTTGAATTCAAGGTGTTCAGCGGCCCGGCCAACGATCCGAAGTGCCGCATCGCCGCACTGCGTGTTCCAGGCGGGGCGAGCATGCCGCGCAAGCAGATCGACGACTACACCAAGTTCGTCGGCATCTACGGTGCCAAGGGCCTGGCGTACATCAAGGTCAACGAGCGTGCCGCCGGTGTTGAAGGTCTGCAATCGCCGATCGTGAAGAACATCCCGGAAGACAAGCTCAACGTGATCCTCGATCGCGTTGGCGCAGTCGATGGCGACATCGTGTTCTTCGGTGCCGACAAGGCCAAGATCGTCAGCGAAGCCCTGGGCGCGCTGCGCATCAAGCTCGGTCACGACCTCAAGCTGCTGACCTGCGAGTGGGCACCAATGTGGGTCGTCGACTTCCCGATGTTCGAAGAGAACGACGACGGCAGCTTCTCGGCGTTGCACCACCCGTTCACTGCACCGAAGTGCACCCCGCAGGAGCTCGAAGCCAACCCGGCCGGCGCACTGTCCCGTGCGTACGACATGGTCTTGAACGGCACCGAGCTGGGCGGCGGTTCGATCCGTATCCACCGCAAGGAAATGCAGCAAGCGGTATTCCGCCTGCTGGGCATCAACGAAGCGGAACAGGAAGAGAAGTTCGGCTTCCTGCTCGACGCGCTGAAGTACGGTGCACCGCCGCACGGTGGTCTGGCCTTCGGTCTGGACCGTCTGGTGATGCTGATGACCGGCGCCCAGTCGATCCGTGAAGTGATCGCCTTCCCGAAAACCCAGAGTGCTGCCGACGTGATGACGCAGGCTCCGGGCGTAGTGGATGCCAAGGCACTGCGCGAGCTGCACATTCGCCTGCGCGAAACGCCAAAGGCTGAGTAAGACGGGCCTGAAGGCGCATCTTCGGATGCGCCTTTTTTCTTTCTCAGGTCGAATTTTTCAATTGCCGGCCGCTGCCTTGGCGGGGCGGGCAAGGTTTCAAAGAGCATTCGGAGCAAGTTATGGCAGGTCATTCCAAGTGGGCAAACATCAAGCACCGCAAAGAACGTCAGGATGCCAAGAGGGGCAAGATCTTCACCAAGTGGATCCGTGAACTGACCGTTGCGGCCCGTCAGGGTGGCGGTGATCCGGGTTCCAACCCGCGTCTGCGTCTGGCTCTGGACAAGGCGTTGAGCGCCAACATGAGTCGCGACATCATTGACCGTGCCGTCGCGCGCGGTGCCGGCGCCACTGAAGCGGACAACGTTGAAGAGCTGACCTATGAAGGCTACGGCCCGGGCGGTGTGGCGGTGATGGTCGAGTGCATGACTGACAACCGCAACCGTACCGCCGCAGCGGTGCGTCACGCGTTCAGCAAGTGTGGCGGCAACCTCGGCACCGACGGTTCGGTGGCGTATCTGTTCGAGCGCAAGGGCCAGATCAGCTTCGCCCCGGGCGTCGATGAAGACGCACTGACCGAAGCGGCGCTTGAAGCCGACGCTGATGACGTGGTCACCCACGAAGATGGTTCGATCGACGTGTTCACCTCGTTCACCAGCTTCTATGCGGTGCGTAACGCGCTGGAAGCGGCCGGGTTCAAGGGTGACGACGCGGAAATCGTCATGCAGCCGACCACCAGTGCCGAGCTGGATCTGGAAGGTGCGGAGAAGGTGCTCAAGCTGATCGATATGCTTGAGGATCTGGATGACGTGCAGAACGTCTACTCCAACGCGGATATCCCGGAAGACGTCGCCGCTCAGCTTGGCTGATAAGCGACTAGTCTTCCCTGTGGGAGCGAGCCTGCTCGCGAAAGCGGTGTGTCATTCAGCACCTGTATCTGCTGACATACCGCCTTCGCGAGCAGGCTCGCTCCCACATTTGCTATTGGCTGTCAGGTAAATCGTTTTTATGAATCTGCAGGCTTTATGACTCTAATCCTTGGTATCGACCCCGGTTCGCGCATCACCGGTTACGGGATCGTTCGCGATACCGGGCGGGGTGGCTGCATCTATGTGGCCTCGGGCTGCATTCGCACCGGCTCCGGCGAGCTGCATGAGCGTCTGCAAATCGTCTATCGCGGCGTGCGCGAAATCATCAAGACCTACGGCCCGGTGACCATGGGTATTGAAAAAGTGTTCATGGCGAAAAACGCCGACTCGGCGCTGAAGCTCGGACAGGCACGGGGCGCTGCGATTGTCGCCGGCGCCGAAGAGTGTCTGGAGATCGCCGAGTACACCGCCACGCAAGTCAAACAGGCCGTCGTCGGGACTGGTGCGGCCAATAAGGAGCAGGTGCAGATGATGGTCATGCACATGCTCAAGTTGACCAGCAAGCCGCAGATCGACGCCTCCGACGCCCTCGCGATTGCCATTTGCCATGCGCACACGCGCTCCAGCCTGCTGCCGCACGGGCTGGGAACCGCACGCAGTCGTGGCGGGCGCCTGCGTCTCTGATAGCATCAGCATCAATTTTCCTGAAAGTGGCTTTGCGGTGCCTGTGTTGCCGGCGCGCAAGCCACCTTCAATCGTCGCCAGCCCACGGCTGGCCAGCGCTCAAGGATTCAAAACGTGATTGGACGCTTGCGCGGCACCCTGGCTGAGAAACAGCCGCCGCACCTGATTCTCGATGTCAATGGCCTCGGCTATGAGGTGGAAGTGCCGATGACCACGCTTTATCGGTTGCCGTCGGTCGGTGAACCGCTGACCCTGCACACCCATTTGGTCGTACGCGAAGATGCGCAATTGCTCTATGGTTTTGCCGGCAAGCGTGAGCGAGACTTCTTTCGCGAGCTGATCCGTCTCAACGGCGTCGGGCCGAAACTGGCGCTGGCGTTGATGTCGAGTCTGGAAGTCGATGAGTTGGTGCGCTGCGTGCAATCTCAGGACACTTCGGCGTTGACCAAGGTCCCGGGGGTTGGCAAGAAGACCGCCGAGCGTCTGCTGGTGGAATTGAAAGACCGCTTCAAGGCTTGGGAAACCTCGCCGGCGATGTTCGCGCTGGTGCCGAATCAGCCGGACGGCCCGGCGCCGGTCAACAGCGCCGAGACCGATGCGGTCAGCGCGTTGATCTCGCTGGGCTACAAGCCGCAGGAAGCGAGCAAGGCGATTTCCGCGATCAAAGACAAGAACCTGAGCAGCGAAGACCTGATCCGCCGCGCTCTGAAGGGAATGATTTAAGTGATTGAAGCTGATCGTCTGATCGCCGCCGCGCACAGCCCGCGCGAGCGCGAAGAAGTCCAGGATCGGGCCATCCGCCCGGTCAGTCTGGCCGACTACATTGGCCAGCCGACCGTGCGCGAGCAGATGGAGCTGTTCATCCAGGCTGCCCGTGGCCGCAGTGAATCCCTCGATCACACCCTGATCTTCGGCCCTCCGGGGCTAGGCAAGACTACGCTGGCCAACATCATCGCCCAGGAAATGGGTGTGTCGATCAAGAGCACCTCCGGGCCAGTGCTGGAGCGTCCGGGTGATCTGGCCGCGTTGCTGACCAATCTTGAGCCGCACGACGTGTTGTTCATCGACGAAATCCATCGTCTGTCGCCGATCGTTGAAGAAGTGCTGTACCCGGCGATGGAAGATTTCCAGCTCGACATCATGATTGGCGAGGGGCCGGCGGCGCGTTCGATCAAACTCGATCTGCCGCCGTTCACTCTGGTCGGCGCCACCACCCGCGCCGGCATGCTGACCAACCCCTTGCGAGACCGCTTCGGTATCGTCCAGCGCCTGGAGTTCTACAGCACGGCGGATCTGGCAACCATCGTCAGTCGTTCGGCGGCGATTCTCGGTCTGCCGCTGGATCCGGAAGGTTCGTTCGAGATCGCTCGTCGCGCCCGTGGCACGCCGCGAATTGCCAACCGTCTGCTGCGTCGGGTACGCGATTTCGCTGAAGTACGCGCCAAGGGCCACATCACCAAAGCGGTGGCGGATTTGGCGCTGAACCTGCTGGACGTCGATGAACACGGTTTCGATCACCAGGACCGGCGACTGCTGCTGACCATGATCGAGAAGTTCGATGGCGGCCCGGTCGGTATCGACAGTCTGGCGGCGGCGATCAGTGAAGAGCGCCACACCATTGAAGACGTGCTCGAGCCGTATCTGATCCAGCAGGGCTATATCATGCGCACGCCACGGGGCAGGGTGGTGACGCGGCATGCCTACCTGCACTTTGGTTTGAATGTTCCGTCACGCATGGGCGAGATGCCCGTGGCAGACGAGTTTCTCGACGCCGTCGACGATTGATACACATTTGCTGGTGATTTATTCAGGGTTTGTACTGTCAGACGACAGTACTTTTGCGTTAAAGCTTTGAAACCACGAAAAACAGTTGTCTGGCCGGATTGGCAACCTGAGGAGTAAGCACTAGAGTATGCGCGCGCAAAACGGGCTTGAGCCGTTCGCACATCGTTGTCGCGTTTATTACGAGGACACCGATGCGGGCGGCATCGTGTATTACGTTAATTACCTCAAGTTTATGGAACGGGCTCGAACCGAGCGGCTACGGGAACTGGGCTTTGCCCAATCTGTGCTTGCCGGAGAGGACCTGTTGTTCGTCGTGCATTCCAGCGAAGCGCGCTACCACGCGCCGGCGCGACTGGATGACGAACTGCTGGTAAGCGCTGATGTAATCGAATTGAACCGTGCCAGCCTGCGCTTCAAGCAGCAGGTCAGGCGGGCCACGGATAATGTGCTGCTCTGCGAAGGGCAGTTTTTGGTGGCCTGCGTGCGCACCGACAGTTTGAAACCCCGGGCCCTTCCCGAAGACCTGCGTGCGGCCTTCGCCGACGCGGTCGGCCCGGGTACACACTCAAAGCAGGAGATAAAGCGTGGAAGCTAACGTCGTCGACCATTCCTCCATGTGGAGCCTGGTCAGCAATGCCAGCATCGTGGTGCAGTTGGTAATGTTGACCCTGGTGGCCGCATCGGTGACCTCATGGATCATGATCTTTCAGCGCAGCAATTTGCTGCGTGCCGGTCGACGCGCCCTGGAGAGCTTCGAAGAGCGCTTCTGGTCCGGTATCGACCTGTCCAAACTGTACCGTCAGGCTGGCAGCAACCCTGATCCGGATTCGGGCGTGGAGCAGATCTTCCGTGCCGGTTTCAAGGAGTTCTCCCGTCTGCGTCAGCAGCCAGGTGTCGATCCTGAAGCCGTGATGGAAGGTGTCGCTCGTGCGATGCGCGTGGCCATCTCGCGCGAAGAAGAGAAACTCGAGCAGAGCCTGCCGTTCCTCGCCACTGTTGGTTCGGTCAGCCCGTACATCGGTCTGTTCGGTACCGTGTGGGGGATCATGAACTCCTTCCGCGGTCTGGCCAGCGCTCAGCAAGCGACCCTCGCCACCGTTGCTCCGGGTATCGCCGAAGCCCTGATCGCCACCGCGATCGGCCTGTTCGCTGCGATCCCGGCGGTCATCGCTTATAACCGTTTTGCTGCTCGCAGCGAAACCTTGCTGGGCCGCTACTACACCTTCGCCGATGAATTCCAGGCGATCCTGCACCGCAAAGTGCACACCAGCGAAGAATAAGCAGGTATTTCCCGATGGCTTTAATCGCTCGAGCTCGCAAAAAGCGCAAGCCGGTCGCCGAGATGAACGTAGTGCCCTACATCGACGTGATGTTGGTGCTGCTGGTCATCTTCATGGTGACCGCGCCGATGCTCAATCAGGGCGTGAAAGTTGATCTGCCCAAGGTTTCCAGCGAAGCCTTGCCGCAGGACAACAACACCCAGGTCCTGACCATTTCGATCAAGGCTGACAAGACCTACTACTGGAACCTTGGCAGCGAAGTCGACACCGAGAAGCAACAGGACAGGGCCATGACCCTGCCACAGATGACTGACGCGGTGACCAAGATCATCCGCGCCGGCACCGAGGGCGGCAAACGCACCCAGGTATTCATTCGTGGTGACAAGACTGTCGACTACGGCGCCGTCATGGGTGCCATGGGCGGGTTGCAGAAAGCCGGGGTCGGTAACGTTGGTCTGATTACCGAGGCCCCCTGATGCAGCAACAGCGAGAGCCGTCCGCCTCGGAAAGCTACTTCTGGCCTAGTGTTCTGGCGATTGTCCTGCACGTGCTGGTGTTCGGCATGCTGTTCGTCAGTTTTGCCTTCACGCCCGAACTGCCGCCGGCCAAGCCGATCGTCCAGGCGACTCTGTACCAGCTGAAATCGAAAAGTCAGGCGACCACCCAGACCAATCAGAAGATTGCGGGTGAGGCGAAGAAATCCGCCGCGCGCCAGACCGAAGTCGAACAGATGGAACAGAAAAAGATCGAGCAGGAAGCGGTGAAGGCGGCGGAACAAAAGAAAGAGGAAGCGGCTCAAAAGGCCGAGGAAGCCAAGAAGGCCGACGAGGCGAAGAAAGCGGACGAAGCGAAAAAGGCTGATGAAGCCAAGAAAGCCGACGACGCGAAGAAAGCCGAAGCGAAAAAGGCCGAAGAGAAACAATTGGCTGATATAGCCAAGAAGAAGGCCGAAGACGAAGCGAAGAAGGCTGCTGAGGAAGAGGCGAAGAAAGCCGCTGCCGAAGAAGCCAAGAAGAAGATCGTCGAAGACGCGAAGAAGAAAGCCGCCGAAGACGCCAAGAAGAAAGCTGAAGCTGAAGAGGCGAAGAAGAAAGTCGCCGAAGACGCGAAGAAGAAAGCTGCTGCCGATGCTGCGAAGAAGAAAGCGCAGGAAGCGGCACGTAAATCTGCCGAAGACAAAAAGGCCCAGGCCCTGGCAGATCTGCTTTCCGACACGCCGCAGCGTCAGCAGGCCCTGGCCGATGAGCAGGGTGACGAGGTTGCCGGCAGTTTCGATGACCTGATTCGCGCTCGCGCAGCAGAAGGCTGGGCTCGTCCTCCTTCGGCGCGCAAAGGCATGACGGTCGTGCTGCAAATCGGCATGTTGCCGGACGGCACGGTGACTTCGGTCAGCGTGGCCAAGTCCAGCGGTGACGGTCCGTTCGATGCTTCGGCAGTCGCGGCAGTGAAGAATATTGGACGTTTGACAGAAATGCAGGGAATGAAGCCGAGCGATTTCGCTCCGTATCGTTCATTCAAGATGACATTCACACCTGAGGATCTAGCCTTGTGAGAAACCTTCTTCGAGGAATGCTGGTCGTGATCTGCTGCATGGCAGGGATCGCGGCGGCAGATGAAAAGAACATTCTGGTCACCAGCGGCAGCGATCGGGCTACTCCGATCGCCGTCGTACCGTTCGGCATGCAGGGCGGCGCCGTGCTGCCGGATGACATGGCTGAAATCATTGGCAACGATTTGCGCAACTCGGGCTATTACTCGCCGATTCCGAAAGCCAACATGATCAGCCAGCCAAGCCAGCCGAGCGAAATCATCTTCCGTGACTGGAAGGCGGTGGGTGCTCAGTACATGATGGTCGGCAGCATCGCTCCAGCGGGCGGTCGCCTGCAGGTGCAGTGGGCACTGTTCAACGTCGCCACCGAGCAGAAAGTGGCGGACGGCAGTGTTTCCGGTACGACCGACCAGATCCGTGACATGGCGCACTTCATCTCCGATCAGTCGTTCCAGAAGCTGACCGGCATTGAAGGTGCCTTCTCGACGCGCCTGCTGTACGTGACGGCCGAGCGTTTTTCCGAGAAGAACACCCGTTACACCCTGCAACGCTCCGACTATGACGGTGCCCGCGCAGTGACTCTGCTGCAATCGCGCGAGCCGATCCTGTCGCCGCGTTTTGCACCAGACGGCAAGCGTATCGCCTACGTGTCGTTCGAGCAGAAGCGTCCGCGTATCTTCATGCAGAACATCGACACCGGTCGCCGTGAGCAGATCACCAACTTCGAAGGCCTCAACGGCGCGCCAGCCTGGTCGCCGGACGGCAATCGCCTGGCGTTCGTGCTGTCGAAAGACGGTAACCCGGACATCTACGTAATGAACCTCGGTTCGCGTCAGATCAGCCGCGTAACCAATGGCCAGGGCATCAATACCGAACCGTTCTGGGGCAAGGATGGCTCGACCATCTATTTCACCTCGGACCGTGGCGGCAAGCCGCAAATCTATAAAACCAGCGTCGGTGGCGGTGGTGCCGAGCGTGTGACGTTCGTGGGCAACTACAACGCCAACCCGAAACTTTCGGCTGATGAAAAGACTTTGGTGATGATCCATCGTCAGGATGGCTTCACCAATTTCAAGGTGGCAGCTCAGGATCTGCAGCGGGGTAGTGTAAAGATCCTCACTGATAGCACTCTGGACGAGTCACCTACTGTTGCGCCCAACGGCACCATGGTAATCTACGCCACCCGCCAACAGGGCCGGGGAGTCTTGATGCTCGTGTCCATTAATGGGCGCGTGAGGCTCCCGCTTCCTACCGCTCAAGGCGAAGTCAGAGAACCGTCCTGGTCCCCTTACCTGAAGTGAGCGGGCGCTACACGTTTTACTTAACACACTGGGGTTCATTAGGAGTTTCACGATGGAAATGCTGAAGTTTGGTAAATTTGCTGCGCTGGCTCTGGCCATGGCTGTAGCTGTAGGTTGCTCGTCCAAAGGCGGCGACAACGCCGGTGAAGGCGCTGTTGATCCAAACGCTGGTTACGGCGCAAACACTGGTGCCGTTGACGGTTCCCTGAGCGAAGAAGCTGCTCTGCGCGCAATCACCACCTTCTACTTCGAATACGACAGCTCGGACCTGAAGCCAGAAGCCATGCGCGCTCTGGACGTTCATGCCAAAGACCTGAAAGCAAACGGCGCTCGCGTTGTTCTGGAAGGCAACACCGACGAACGTGGTACTCGTGAGTACAACATGGCACTGGGCGAGCGTCGTGCGAAAGCCGTTCAGCGCTACCTGGTACTGCAAGGTGTTTCCCCAGCTCAGCTGGAACTGGTTTCCTACGGCGAAGAGCGTCCAGTTGCTACCGGCAACGACGAGCAGTCCTGGGCCCAGAACCGTCGCGTCGAACTGCGTAAGTAATTCGATATGCGAACGTGCCGTCGTGCTGTAACTGTTCTGGCTCTCAGCCTCGCGCCGCTTGCGGCGTGGGCTGCGGTTCCTGTGGTCGATGACAACTCCGGTTATAACAATAGCGGGAGCAGTTATCCGCCTGCGGGTTACGGTACGAACGGCGCCTATGCCGGGGGAGCGGCTTCGGCCCCTGCCTCGGCACAAGGCATGCTGTTCAACCAATTGCAACAGATGCAGGATCAGATCTCGCGCCAACAGGGCGTGATCGAAGAACTGCAGAATCAGGTTTCGCGCATGAAGCAGGAATCCCTGGAGCGATACCAGGATCTTGATCGGCGCATAGGATCCGGCGTTGCACCAGCCGCGACTCCCGAGAATTCTTCTGCCGGTGGCGATGCAAGTGCTGCCGCCGGTGCTGCCGCAGGCGCGGGTGCTGCTGCGGCAGCCCAGGCACCTGCCGCGGGTAGCGAACCGGCTGATCCGGCCAAGGAAAAGCTGTATTACGATGCCGCTTTCGACCTGATCAAAGCCAAGGATTTCGACAAGGCCAGCCAGGCCTTCGCCGCTTTCCTGCGCAAATACCCCAACAGCCAATACGCGGGCAACGCCCAGTACTGGTTGGGCGAAGTGAACCTGGCCAAGGGTGATCTGCAAGGTGCAGGTCAGGCCTTTGCCAAGGTTTCGCAGCTGTATCCCAAGCACAACAAAGTGCCGGACTCGCTGTACAAGCTGGCTGACGTAGAGCGCCGCCTCGGTCACACCGACAAGGTCAAAGGCATTCTGCAGCAGGTGGTGTCCCAATATCCGGGCACTTCCGCCGCGCAGCTGGCCCAGCGTGATTTACAGCGCATGTAAGCCTGTTCATCCGTGTTTTGAAGAAACCCGCGCTTGTCGCGGGTTTTTTCGTTAGAATTCACGCCCTTTTTCTGAAACACGCTTCTTGTGGTCTACGCGTTGGCGGGATTGCCTGAAGTGCCTGACGGAGGCGGACAGCCTGTTTAGCTGTTACGCCCGTGGCGACTATGCAAGACACATTGAGAATCACCGAAGTTTTCTACTCGTTGCAGGGTGAAACTCGGACTGCCGGGCTGCCCACGGTTTTCGTGCGCCTGACCGGTTGCCCGTTGCGTTGCCAGTACTGCGACAGCGCTTACGCGTTCAGCGGCGGCACCGTCCGCACCCTCGACGACATCCTTGAGCAAGTGGCCGGATATCGTCCGCGCTACGTCTGTGTCACCGGCGGTGAGCCGTTGGCTCAGCCGAACGCCATTCCTTTGCTTGAGCGGTTATGTGACGCCGGCTACGGGGTTTCGCTGGAAACCAGCGGCGCCCTTGACGTATCCGCTGTCGATCCGCGTGTCAGTCGCGTCGTCGATCTGAAAACGCCGGGCTCGAAAGAAGCCCACCGCAACCGTTACGAGAACATCGAACTGCTGACCCGCGACGATCAGGTGAAGTTTGTCATCTGCTCGCGGGAAGACTACGACTGGGCGGTCTCCAAGCTGATCCAGTACGGTCTCGACCAGCGCGCCGGCGAAGTACTGTTTTCGCCGAGTCACCACGACCTGAATGCTCGGGAACTGGCGGACTGGGTAGTGGCGGACAACCTGCCGGTACGCCTGCAATTGCAGCTGCATAAATATCTTTGGAACGACGAGCCGGGGCGCTGAGATGACTGAACAACTGAACACCACTGAAAAACGTGCAGTCATTTTGCTGTCCGGCGGCCTCGACTCGGCCACCGTCGTGGCGATGGCACGCGCCGAAGGCTACGCCTGCTACACCATGAGCTTCGATTACGGTCAGCGCTCGCATGCCGAATTGCACGCCGCCGCCCGCGTTGCTCGCGACCTGGGCGTGGTCGAACACAAGGTCATCGGACTGAACCTCAATGGCATGGGCGGCTCGGCGCTGACCGACACCAGCATCGACATTCCGGAAGAGCTGGGCGAAGGGATTCCGGTGACTTACGTGCCGGCGCGCAACACGGTTTTCCTGTCGTTGGCATTGGGTTGGGCCGAAGTGCTCGGCGCCCGCGACATCTTCATCGGCGTCAATGCAGTGGATTATTCCGGCTACCCGGATTGCCGTCCCGAGTTCATCGAGTCGTTCGAGCGCATGGCCAACCTGGCCACCAAAGCGGGCGTGGAAGGCAATGGCTTCCGCATCCAGGCGCCGCTGCAGAACCTGAGCAAAGCGCAGATCGTTCAGGCCGGCGTTAAGCTCGGCGTTGATTACGGTCTGACGGTTTCCTGCTATCAGGCCGACGATAACGGCCGCGCCTGCGGCAAATGCGACAGCTGCCGCCTGCGTGCAGAAGGCTTCGCGGCGGCTGGTGTGGACGATCCAACCCCTTATTTTTGATTTTTTCAAAAAAGGTGTTGAATAGTCCTTAAAAATCAGTATTATACGCGCCACCACACAGCGGGTCGTTAGCTCAGTTGGTAGAGCAGTTGGCTTTTAACCAATTGGTCGTAGGTTCGAATCCCACACGACCCACCATATTTGGCGGTTTAGAAAATCCGGAAGGCCCACGAAAGTGAGGATTTCCGGGTTTTTTTTTGCCTGCGATTCGGGCGTTCGATGTTTCAGCGCGGCCACACCTGACGCAGGTCAGAATCATCTTTTGTATCAACGGGATATTCTGTAGCCTTGCGCAGCTTCAACGCTGTCCCGTGCCTGATGATACTCACTCTCCCGGCGGTACCCTCTAGCGGTCCGGAGCCGGGTGTATACTCGACTTTCGCGCGAATGCGCCTGCAGGTCTTGCGAACATGACGCAGATTTCCGAACGCCTTCTGGTTCAAGCCCACCTCGACGCCAAACAGCCGAAACCGCTGACGGCAGAAGAGGAGGCTTATTACCGTTCCGCCATCGCCGCCGAGCTCAAGGCTCAGGACGCGGTGCTGGTCGCCCACTTCTATTGCGATCCGGTGATTCAGGCCCTGGCCGAAGAAACCGGCGGCTGTGTTTCCGACTCCCTGGAAATGGCCCGCTTCGGCAACGCCCATCCGGCCAAGACCGTGGTGGTCGCCGGCGTCAAGTTCATGGGCGAGACGGCAAAAATTCTTAATCCGGAAAAACGCGTGCTGATGCCGACTCTGGAGGCGACCTGCTCGCTGGACCTGGGCTGCCCGGTCGACGAGTTCTCGGCGTTCTGCGATCAGCACCCGGAACGTACCGTGGTGGTGTATGCCAACACTTCCGCCGCCGTGAAGGCTCGGGCTGACTGGGTGGTGACTTCGAGCTGCGCACTGGAGATCGTCGAAAGCCTGATGGACAACGGCGAGACGATCATCTGGGGCCCGGACAAGCACCTGGGCACTTACATTCAGTGCAAGACCGGCGCCGACATGCTGCTGTGGGACGGTGCTTGCATCGTTCACGAAGAGTTCAAGTCCAAGCAGCTCGAGGACATGAAAGCGTTGTACCCGGACGCAGCGATTCTGGTGCATCCGGAGTCGCCGACTTCGGTGATCGAACTGGCGGACGCCGTCGGTTCTACCAGTCAGTTGATCGCCGCCGCGCAAAGCCTGCCAAACAAGACCCTGATCGTCGCCACCGACCGTGGCATCTTCTACAAGATGCAGCAGCTGTGCCCGGACAAGGTCTTCATCGAAGCGCCTACCGCCGGTAACGGCGCGGCTTGTCGCAGTTGCGCACATTGCCCGTGGATGGCCATGAACACCCTTGAGCGCACGCTCAAGAGCTTGAAGGAAGGCACCAACGAGATCTTTGTCGATCCGGCGCTGATTCCCCAGGCGATCCGCCCGTTGAAGCGCATGCTGGACTTCACCCAGGCAGCGCGGATGAAGCTGGCCGGTAACGCCTGAGTACCCCCTTGTAGAAGTGAGCCCTGTGGTGAGGGGATTTATCCCCGTTGGGTGGCGAAGCCGCCCTAAATGAAACACCGCGGCATATCAGGGATACCGCGTGGGCTCCTTTACGACTGCTACGCAGCCGGACGGGGATAAATCCCCTCACCACAGGCCGGCTCTTGAATATGGAAATTATTTGCTCTTTTTCGGGATTCGCACCACACGGGTATCCGAATAGATGTCATGCCAGGTGCGTTTCTGCTTGTCGAACAGCGACCAGAAGAACCCCAGCCCGACACACAACCACGACGCGATCGACACCATAAAGCGCAGCAGCGCCTGCCACAGGCTGATCGCTGTGCCGTTGGCGTTCTGCACGCGGATGCCCCACACTTGCATGCCCAGTGTCTGCCCGCCATGGGTCCAGAACTTGGCGAAGAAGCCGAACAATACCAACAGCAGCACCGTGGAATACAGCGGGTCACCATCGAGCTGGCCGGCGTCGGTCATCACCCGCAAACGTTCTTCGCCAATGATTGCGGCCTGGATCAGCTTGTAGATGAATCCGGTGACGATCAGCAGGGCGGTGCACAGCAGGAAGTCGTAGAACATCGCCGCCAGACGACGACCGAGCGCAACGGGAGGAAAGTCCCCTTGCGGCGTGAGCAGGTGTTTCGACATGGCAGCCTCAAGGCGCGAATGGAAGCGCCATTTTACGGATTAGCGCGCACAAAAAAGCCCCTGATATCAATATCAGGGGCTTTTTCGTATCAGAAGATCAGGCTTCTGCTTGTACTTCGTCAGCCTGCATGCCTTTCTGGCCTTGCACAGCAACGAAAGTCACTTTCTGGCCTTCTTTCAGGCTTTTGAAGCCGTTGCCCTGAATGGCGCGGAAATGTACGAACAGATCCGGACCGCTTTCTGGAGTGATAAAACCAAAACCTTTCTCGTCGTTAAACCACTTGACGGTACCGCTCTGACGTGTGGACATTTCTTATTTCCTTTGACGCATAAATTGATGACAGCCCCTTTCACATGAAAGAGTACTGGAGCTGGTTGCAAGGAGTAAGAAGACGTCGAGCGGGATGTAGCTAACTTGTAGGCTACTGCCCAGGTCACGATTCCAAGCTGACCCATGCAAACACAGTGGACAAACTCTACGCCAACTACGGGAGAAAAAACAAGCCCTGGGAAGGCCCCGGTTTTACTGCTCTTCATGGCAGTTCATCAGCAAACTAGTTCAGTCTTGGACGATTGTCTGGTTCTATTTTCAGCAAACGTTATAAGCAACGTTCATATTCGAAACGGATGTTAAAAAACGCACTGTTTTATGGCGATTGCGTTACACATTAGTGCACGTTTAACGCAATCGCGTTACTTATAGAAACAGTCCATCAACCGCGATAGTAGCGTTGTGGAACAAATGGCATTTTGCTTACAAGCATTTGCACCTTTTTCCCACGGACGATGGCCCACACAGGTGTATCGAGCGCGACGTAAGCGGTGTCAAGGTATCCCATCGCCAATGGCCCGCCCAAAGTCGGACCAAAGCCACCGCTGCAGACGCTGCCGATGATCTCGCCGGCCTCGTTGACGATCTCTGCGCCTTCACGCACCGGGGTACGCTCCTGTGGCAGCAGGCCGACACGTTTGCGTGCGACGCCGTTCTGTTGCTGCGCGAAGATCTGCTCGGCGCCCGGGAAACCGCCGGCCCGCGCTCCATCGGCGCGGCGGGGCTTGGAGATCGCCCACAGGAGGCTGGCTTCGATCGGTGTGGTTTCGGTGTTCATGTCGTGGCCGTACAGGCACAGGCCGGCTTCCAGACGCAGCGAGTCGCGGGCGCCAAGGCCGATGGCCTGGACCTCTGGCTCGGCGAGCAGGGCGCGGGCGAGTTTTTCCGCTTCGGCGGTCGGGACGGAGATTTCGAAACCGTCTTCACCGGTGTAGCCCGAACGGCTGACAAAGCAGTCCACGCCCAGCAACGAAACACGGTTGAACTGCATGAAGGTCATCTTCGCCACGTCCGGCGCAAGACGCGCCAGCACCGTGACGGCTGCCGGACCTTGCAGGGCGAGCAAGGCGCGCTCTTCGAACTGCGCGGTAATGGTGCACTGATCGCCGATGTGTTTTTGCAGATGCGCGAGATCCTGATCCTTGCACGCGGCGTTGACCACCAGGAACAGCTCGTCATTGCCCAGATTGGCCACCATCAGGTCGTCGAGGATGCCGCCGCTTTCGTTGGTGAACATCGCATAACGCTGCATGCCTACCGGCAGGTCGACGATGTCCACCGGCACCAGGGTTTCCAGGGCTTTGGCCGCATTGGCGCCGGTCAGACGAATCTGGCCCATGTGCGAGACGTCGAACAACCCGGCTTGCTCACGGGTGTGCTGGTGTTCTTTCATCACGCCGAGCGGGTATTGCACGGGCATGTCGTAGCCAGCGAACGGCACCATGCGTGCGCCGAGTTCGAGGTGCAGTGCGTGTAGCGGGGTTTTCGAGAGTTGTTCGGTGGACATGCGTGGCTCCTTTGAATTTGGGTTGCGGGTGAGAGGCAAGATCAAGAGCCCCTCACCCCAGCCCTCTCCCGGAGGGAGAGGGAGCTGGTTACGTTTGGCTGAGTTCGTAATCAGCATTCGATGATGTTGACCGCCAGGCCGCCGCGGGCGGTTTCCTTGTATTTGCTTTTCATGTCGGCGCCGGTCTGGCGCATGGTGCGGATGACTTTGTCGAGGGAGACGAAATGCTGACCGTCGCCACGCATGGCCATGCGCACCGCGTTGATCGCTTTCACCGAGCCCATCGCGTTGCGCTCGATACAGGGCACCTGCACCAGACCGCCGATCGGGTCGCAGGTCAGGCCGAGGTTGTGTTCCATGCCGATTTCCGCAGCGTTCTCGACTTGCTGCACGCTGCCGCCGAGCACTTCGCACAAGGCGCCGGCCGCCATCGAACAAGCCACGCCGACCTCACCCTGACAGCCGACTTCGGCGCCGGAAATCGAAGCGTTTTCCTTGTAAAGAATGCCGATCGCGGCAGCGGTCAGTAGAAAACGTACGACACCGTCGTCATTCGCCCCGGGGATAAAACGCATGTAGTAATGCAGCACCGCCGGAATGATGCCTGCCGCGCCATTGGTGGGCGCAGTAACCACGCGCCCGCCGTTGGCGTTTTCTTCGTTGACCGCCAGTGCATAAAGATTGACCCAGTCGAGCACCGACAGCGGATCGCGCAGCGCCGATTCCGGGTTCTTGCACAATTGCCGATGCAGCGCCGCCGCCCGGCGTTTGACCTTCAAGCCGCCCGGCAAAATGCCTTCGTTACGACAGCCGGCAGCGACGCAGTCCTGCATCACCTGCCAGATTTTCAGCAGGCCGGCACGGGTTTCCGCTTCAGGGCGCCAGGCGCTCTCGTTGGTCAGCATCACCTGACTGATCGACAGGCCATAGGTGGCGCAATGACCGAGCAAATCCTTGGCACTTTTGAACGGGAAGGTCAGCGGCGTGGCGTCTTCGACGATGCGATCGGCGCCGGCGGCATCTTCATCGACAACGAAACCACCGCCGACCGAGTAGTACTCGCGACTGCGGATCTGAATCCCCGCTGCGTCGAAGGCGCGAAAGATCATGCCGTTGGGGTGATAGGCCAACGGTTTGCGGATCATCGCCAGATGGTCTTTCTCGTTGAACGCGATGTTGTGTTCACCGAGCAGATTCAGTCGGCCATTGCCGCGAATTTCTTGCAGGCGCGCGGCGACGGTTTCGGTGTCGACAGTGTCCGGATGTTCGCCTTCGAGGCCGAGCAGCACGGCTTTGTCGCTGCCGTGTCCTTTACCGGTAGCGCCGAGCGAACCGTACAGCTCGACACGCACGCTGGCGGTGCTGGTCAGCAGGTTTTCCCGGCGCAGCCCTTCGGCGAAACGCGCAGCAGCACGCATCGGGCCGACGGTGTGGGAACTGGAGGGGCCGATGCCAATCTTGAACAGGTCGAACACGCTTAACGACATGAGTGGTTCTCCGGTTTCTTGTTATGGGGATTGGCGCAGTTTGACATCGGTGCAGATCCCTTGTGGGAGCGAGCCTGCTCGCGAAAGCGTCGGATCAGCCAACATTTACGCTGGCTGAAATGGCGCCTTCGCGAGCAGGCTCGCTCCCACAGGGGGATCTAGGGTGTTGCTGAAATCGGGGCCGATATTCAGCCCCTCATTCCATTAAGCGTAGCTTTCGATCGACGGGCAGGCGCAGACCAGGTTGCGATCGCCGAAGACGTTGTCGACCCGGCCGACCGGCGGCCAGTATTTGCCTTCGATCAGCGACGCGACCGGGTACACCGCTTGCTCGCGGCTGTACGGGTGGGTCCATTCGCCAACCAGTTCCGCTGCGGTGTGCGGGGCGTTTTTCAATGGGTTGTCTTCCTTGTCCAGCGTGCCGTTTTCCACTGCGCGGATTTCTTCGCGGATGCGGATCATCGCGTCACAGAAGCGGTCCAGTTCTTCCTTGGATTCGCTTTCGGTCGGCTCGATCATCAGCGTGCCGGCGACCGGGAACGACATGGTCGGCGCGTGGAAACCGAAGTCGATCAGGCGTTTGGCGACGTCATCGACGCTGATGCCGCTGCTGTCTTTGAGCGGACGCAGATCGAGGATGCACTCGTGCGCCACCAGGCCGTTGCTGCCGGTGTACAGCACTGGGTAATGCTCTTCGAGGCGACGGGAAATGTAGTTGGCATTGAGGATCGCCAGTTGCGAAGCGCGCTTCAGACCAGCGCCGCCCATCATGCGGATGTACATCCAGGTGATCGGCAGAATGCTTGCGCTGCCGAACGGTGCCGCGCAGACCGCGCCTTCCTTGCGTTCCATCTGGCCGTGGCCGGGCAGGAACGGGGTCAGGTGCGATTTGACGCCGATCGGGCCAACGCCCGGGCCGCCACCGCCGTGCGGGATGCAGAAGGTTTTGTGCAGGTTCAGGTGCGAGACGTCGCCGCCGAACTTGCCCGGTGCGCAGAGGCCGACCATGGCGTTCATGTTGGCGCCGTCGATATACACCTGGCCGCCGTTGTCGTGAATGATCGCGCAGATCTCGCGGATGCCTTCTTCGAACACGCCGTGGGTCGACGGGTAGGTGATCATCAGCGCAGCGAGGTGCTCGCGGTGCTCGATGGCTTTGGCGCGCAGGTCTTCGATGTCGACGTTGCCGCGGGCATCGCACGCGGTGACGACCACGCGCATACCGGCCATTTGCGCGGTGGCCGGGTTGGTGCCGTGGGCCGACGACGGGATCAGGCAGATGTCGCGGCGCTCATCGCCACGGCTCTGGTGGTAGGCGCGGATCGCCAGGAGACCTGCGTATTCACCTTGCGAACCGGCGTTCGGCTGCAGCGAAATCGAGTCGTAACCGGTGGCGGCGCAGAGCATCGCTTCCAGCTCATCGGTCAGTTGCTGGTAACCGGCGCTTTGTGCGGCCGGGGCGAACGGGTGCAGCGCACCGAATTCGGCCCAGGTCACCGGGATCATTTCGCTGGCGGCGTTGAGTTTCATGGTGCACGAGCCCAGCGGGATCATGGTGCGATCCAGCGCCAGGTCCTTGTCCGCCAGTTTGCGCAGGTAGCGCATCAGCTCGGTTTCCGAGTGATAACGGTTGAACACCGGGTGGCTGAGGATCGGCGACTGGCGCACCAGCTCAGCAGGAATGGTGCTCTGCACCGAGGCGGCCAGCGCAGCGAAGTCCGGCAGGGTCTTGCCGTCGGCGAACAGGCCCCACAGGGTTTCGATATCAGCCTGAGTGGTGGTTTCGTCGACCGACAGGCCCAGACGTTGAGCGTCGATCACACGCAGGTTGATCTGCTGAGCGTGCGCCTTGTCGTGCAGCGCGGCGGTGTGCGCGCCGGTGGCAACGGTCAGGGTGTCGAAGAAGTTTGCCTGCTCGACTTGAGCGCCCAGCGCGGTCAGGCCCTTGGCCAGAATCGCGGTCAGGTGATGCACGCGGTTGGCGATCTGGGTCAGGCCTTTCGGGCCGTGGTAGACGGCGTACATGCTGGCGATATTGGCCAGCAGCACCTGGGCGGTGCAGATGTTCGACGTGGCCTTCTCGCGGCGGATGTGTTGCTCGCGGGTCTGCATCGCCAGACGCAGCGCTGGCTTGCCGAAACGGTCAACCGAGACACCGACCAGACGGCCCGGCATGTCGCGCTTGAACGCATCTTTAGTCGAGAAATAAGCGGCGTGCGGGCCACCGAAGCCCAGCGGCACGCCGAAGCGTTGCGCCGAACCGATGGCGACGTCGGCACCGAATTCGCCCGGTGCGGTCAGCAGCGTCAGGGCCAGCAAATCAGCGGCCACGGCGACCAAAGCGTTGGCGGCGTGGAAACGCTCGGTCAGCTCGCGGTAGTCGAACACATCACCGTTGCTCGCCGGGTATTGCAGCAGCGCGCCAAAGAACGGCGTGACGTCAGTCAGTTCGCGCTCATCGCCCACGACCACGTCAATACCGAGCGGCTCGGCACGGGTGCGCAGCACGTCGAGGGTCTGCGGATGGCTGTGGATCGAGGCGAAGAACTGGTGGCTGCCCTTGTTCTTGCTCAGGCGTTTGCAGAAGGTCATGGCTTCGGCAGCGGCGGTGGCTTCGTCGAGCAGGGAGGCGTTGGCGATCGGCAGGCCGGTGAGGTCGCTGATCATGGTCTGGAAGTTCAGCAGCGCTTCGAGACGGCCCTGGGAAATTTCTGGCTGGTACGGCGTGTAAGCGGTGTACCAGGCCGGGTTTTCCAGCAGGTTACGCAGGATCGGCGACGGCGTGTGGCAGTTGTAGTAGCCCTGGCCGATGTAGGTCTTGAACAGCTGATTCTTGCCGGCGATGGATTTGATCATCGCAAGGGCGTCGGCCTCGCTGAGGCCGTCGTCCATGCCGAGCACGCTGGTGCCCTTGATGCTTTCGGGGATGACGCTGGCGCTCAGGGCTTCGAGGGAATCGAAGCCGAGGCTGTTGAGCATGGCTTGCTCGTCACCGGCGCGCGGGCCGATGTGACGGGCGATGAATTCGTTGGCGGTGCCGAGATTGATGGCGGTCATGGGGTAATTCCTCAGGCTTCGGCTTGGGCTTTGATCAGGCGGTCGTAAGCGTCCTGATCGAGCAATTTGCCGACAGCGGCGGCGTCGCTTGGCTGGAAGCGGAAGAACCAGCCTTCGCCCAGCGGATCTTCGTTGACCAGCTCAGGAGCGTTTTCCAGCGCCGGGTTGACTTCCAGCACGTCGCCATCGAGCGGCATGTACACGCCGCTGGCGGCTTTCACCGATTCCACGGTGGCGGCTTCTGCGCCTTTTTCGTAAGCCTGCAGCTCAGGCAGTTGCACGAATACCACGTCGCCCAGGGCGTTCTGCGCGAATGCGGTGATGCCGACAGTGACACTGCCGTCGGCTTCGGTGCGCAGCCATTCGTGATCTTCAGTAAAACGCAACTCGCTCATGGAAACTCCTCAGGGGCCAGACTCGTCTGGTGGACGCGGTGGAAAGCTTGGGGCGGGGAAGCCCTTAATAGATGAGGAGGCAGGTAGCAAGAATGCGGCCAAGGTTAATTTATCTATATAAATCAATGGCTTGGTTTTTTTAGCTGGATGTAGGCAGGTTGCGCCTGTAGCGAAATCGCTACAGCTTGGGGCGAGGAGAAAAGCTTAATCGGATCAAAGCGTTGCGCAGCGCTGGTCACAGGCGGGTGTAGCGATATCGTTCCGCTGTAGCGCTTTCGGTACAGATGGAGGTCGTTTTTGGACGGATTTCGAATCCGCCATAAATCCTGTGGGAGCGAGCCTGCTCGCGAAGACGGTGTGTCAGGCGCCAGCTATTTTGCTGATAGACCGCTTTCGCGAGCAGGCTCGCTCCCACATGGGGAATTTCCTGCAATAGGGATGCGCGGTGAGTCAGGGTTTATTGGGAATGCCGTATTTGCGCAGGCGATGGGCAATGGCGGTGTGCGAGGTCTGCAAGCGGCTCGCCAATTGCCGGGTCGAGGGGTAGCTGACGTAGAGCTTTTCCAGCAGCTCTCTTTCGAACGATTCGACCGCTTGCTCGAGGCTGTCGACATCGGTATCGGCCTGGCGCGCCACCGAAGTGCCGGCGATGTCGAGGTCACCGATATCGACCAGGCTGCTCTCGCAAATCGCCGCTGCGCGAAAAATCACGTTCTGCAATTGCCGCACGTTGCCCGGCCAGCGATTGCCGAGCAGCGCCGGATAAGTGCCGGGCGCCAGGCGGCAGACAGGGCGCTGGATCTGCGCACAGGCTTGCTGCATGAAGTAGCGCGCCAGCAGCAGGATGTCCTGACCGCGTTCACGCAGCGGCGGCACTTCGACGTTGAGCACGTTGAGGCGATAGAACAGGTCCTCGCGGAACAGGCCTTCGCTGACCATTTTTTCCAGATCGCGGTGGGTCGCGCTGAGGATGCGCACGTTGACCTTTACTTCCCGATCACCACCGACGCGGCGGAAGCTGCCGTCGTTGAGAAAACGCAGGAGTTTGGCCTGCAAGTACGGCGACATCTCGCCGATTTCATCGAGGAACACCGTGCCCTGGTTGGCCAGTTCCATCAGCCCCGGTTTACCGCCACGCGCCGCGCCGGTGAAGGCGCCGGGGGCGTAGCCGAACAGTTCGCTTTCGGCGAGGTTTTCCGGCAGCGCTGCGCAGTTGAGGGCGAGAAACGGAGCGCTGTGCCGCGCACTGATGGCATGGCAAGCGCGGGCGACGAGTTCTTTACCGGTACCGGTTTCGCCTTGAATCAACAGTGGTGCATCAAGGGCGGCGACGCGTTGCGCGCGGGCCTTGAGTGTGCGGATCGCCGGAGACTCGCCGAGCAGCGCGTCGAAGCCTTCGGCATGATCGTGGTGCAGTGCCGAGAGTTGTTCGCCGATGCGGTTCGGTTGATACAAGGTCAGCAGGGCGCCGGCGTCGGTGATCGGCGTGGCGTCGAGCAGCAGGGTCTGGCCGTTGACGGTGATCTCGCGCAGCGGCAGGCGAAAGCCGTTTTCCAGCAGGGTGTCGAGCAGACCGGGATCATTGAACAGCGCCGAGACGCTTTCGCCGGCCGGTTCGCGACCGTACAGGGCAATCAGCGCCGGATTGGCCAGCAGCACCTTGCCGGCGCTGTCGAGGGCCAGCACCGGGTCAGTCATCGCCGCGAGCAGGGCATCTAGCTGCAGATGCCGACGCTGGCCGGGCAGGATATCGACCACGGTCACCGCTTCCACGCCGAGCACGCGAAACAGCGCATCTTTCAGTTCTTCGAGCACTTGCGGGCTCAGCGTCGGCGCGTCGATGTAGACGTTCGGCGGGATCATCTCCACCGCATCCAGATTGAGATTGCGCCCACCGAGGATAGCCAGGACTTCCTGGGTGATGCCGACGCGGTCGATGAAGCTGACGTGAATACGCATGGGGGCGGTTCAGTGATCTGCAGAGCGGAGGGGGGCAAGTATGCCTTAAATCAAAAGCCCCCTCACCCCAGCCCTCTCCCGGAGGGAGAGGGAGCCGACCGAGGTGTCTGAGGTTATGCATCGACCTGAAAGTTACCGGGCGATTATGGATTCAGTGATGCAGGATCAGTTCGACGCAATGCTGCAGCATCCCCCAATCGGTTCCCTCTCCCTCCGGGAGAGGGCTAGGGTGAGGGGCTTTTGATTTTTATTCGAAATGCTCGAGGTTCACCGGATCCCCCGACTGCATATTCAACTTCTGCCGAATGTCTTCAAACATCAGATCGTAATGCTTGTGCACCGAGCCGATCTGGCTGTGGGTCTTGGGGATTCCGTACTTCTCGGCAATCTGCGTGACATCGCGGGCGAAGTTGTAGGCCTCTTCCTTGGGCAGGAAAAACGTCTCCTTCATGTCCTTGCCCTGCATGCTGCCGTGCAGGGTGAACTGAATCCCTTTGCCTTTCTGTGGATCAGTGAACACTTCATAGTCCAGATGCACGTTGTAATTGACGTCATCGTCGGTCAACGCGTGCCGCTCGATGTGCAGATGACCGGGTTCGAACAGGGCCATTGAGCTACTCCTTTCAAGGCATGGAAGCGGGGCAGGCCTTGAGCCTGCCCCGGCGTTTATTGTTATCGGTAGCTGATCCCCGGCTTCGCCGTGCTGACCCGCGTACCGGCGGTGCCCTGGACGATGGCTTCGATATCGGCCAGCGAACCGATCACCGCGACCTTGCCAGTATGGCGCGCGAATTCGCAGGCTGCCTGCACCTTCGGTCCCATGGAGCCGGCGGCGAAACCAAGGCGTTCGAGTTCGTCCGGGTGGGCTTCGGCGATGGCTTTCTGCGTCGGCTTGCCGTAATCGATGAACGCTGCGTTGACGTCAGTGGCGATCACCAGCAGGTCGGCTTCCAATTGCTCGGCAAGCAACGACGAACACAGATCTTTGTCGATCACCGCCTCGATGCCTTTGAGGTTGCGCTGCTCGTCGTACATGGTCGGAATGCCGCCGCCTCCGGCGCAGATGACGATGCTGCCCTTGTCCAGCAGCCACTTGATCGGGCGGATTTCGAAGATGCGCTTCGGCCGTGGGCTGGCGACGACGCGGCGGAATTTGTCGCCATCGGCAGCAATTGCCCAGCCTTTCTCGGCGGCGAGTTTTTCCGCTTCGGCTTTCTCGTAGACCGGGCCGATCGGTTTGGTCGGGTTCTTGAATGCCGGGTCGTTGGCGTCGACTTCGACCTGGGTCAGGAGTGTGGCGAACGGCACTTCGAAGTCGAGCAGATTGCCCAGTTCCTGTTCGATGATGTAGCCGATCATGCCTTCGGTTTCAGCGCCGAGCACGTCCAGCGGGTAGGGGGTGACAGAGGTATAGGCCGCCGCTTGCAGCGACAGCAGACCGACTTGCGGGCCATTGCCGTGAGCGATGACCAGTTGGTTGCCGGGATGGATCTTGGCGATTTGCTCGGTGGCGATGCGGATGTTGGCGCGCTGGTTGTCAGCGGTCATCGGCTCACCACGGCGGAGCAGGGCGTTACCGCCCAGGGCTACGACGATACGCATGGTGCAATCCTTCTAAGCAGAGGAATGGCAAACGACTCGATCTCCCTGTCGGAACCGATATCCCTGTGGGAGCG
>NZ_RCNZ01000017.1:28687-66054 GCF_004307525.1 Pseudomonas sp. Sample_21
GTGGGAGCGCTGTGGCGTCAGAGATCAGCCAGGGTCGAAACCAGAATCGCCTTGATCGTGTGCATGCGGTTTTCCGCTTGCTCGAAGGCGATGCAGGCTGGCGACTCGAACACGTCGTCGGTCACTTCGATGCCGTTTTTCAGGTGCGGATACTGCTCGGCGATTTGTTTGCCGACCTTGGTGTCGCTGTTGTGGAAGGCCGGCAGGCAGTGCATGAACTTGGTACGCGGGTTGCCGGTGGCTTTCATCAGGTCGGCGTTGACCTGATACGGCAGCAGTTGCTGGATACGCTCGGCCCAGGCTTCCACCGGTTCGCCCATAGACACCCAGACATCGGTGTGAATGAAGTCGACGCCTTTGACCGCTTCTTTCGGATCTTCGGTGAGGGTGATGCGTGCGCCGCTTTCCTCACCGTATTTTTTGCAGCGCGCCACCAGATCGTCCAGCGGCCACAGGGCTTTCGGCGCGCAGATGCGCACGTCCATGCCGAGTTTGGCGCCGATCAGCAGCAGCGAGTTGCCCATGTTGTTGCGCGCGTCGCCCAGGTAGGCGTAGCTGATTTCATGGATCGGCTTGTCGGCGTGCTCACGCATGGTCAGCACGTCGGCGATCATCTGGGTCGGGTGATATTCATCGGTCAGGCCGTTGAACACCGGCACGCCGGCGAACTTGGCCAGCTCTTCGACGATTTCCTGCTTGAAGCCACGGTACTCGATGGCGTCGTACATGCGCCCGAGCACGCGGGCGGTGTCCTTCATGCTTTCCTTGTGGCCGATCTGCGAGGAGTTCGGGTCGATGTAAGTGACGTTGGCGCCTTGGTCATAGGCCGCCACTTCGAAGGCGCAACGGGTGCGGGTCGAAGTTTTCTCGAAGATCAGGGCGATGTTGTTGCCCTTCAGATGCTGTTGCTCGGTGCCGGTGTACTTCGCACGTTTCAGATCGCGAGACAGGTCGAGCAAGTAACGCAATTCGCGAGGGGTGTGGTGTTCCAGGCTCAGCAAATTACGGTTGTGAATGTTAAACGCCATGATGATTCTCCTTGGATTCGGTAATCGGCCCGGCCGCGACGGGATGGGTGCGGCCGGGGGGACGGTCGTTTAGTAATCGATCGGGTCACGGATGATCGGGCAGGTCATGCAGTGGCCGCCGCCACGGCCGCGGCCGAGTTCGCCGGCGCTGATGGTGATGACCTCCACGCCAGCCTTGCGCAGCAGGGTGTTGGTGTAGGTGTTGCGGTCGTAGCCGATGACCACGCCCGGCTCCATCGCGACCACGTTGTTGCCGTCGTCCCATTGCTCGCGTTCGGCGGCGAAGCTGTTGCCGCCGGTTTCCACCACGCGCAGTTTCGGCAGGTTGAGCGCCGCAGCGACGGTGTCGAGGAAGCTGCCTTCTTCGCGGCGGATGTCGATGCCGCCCTGTTTGCTTTCGTCAGGGCGCAGGGTGAAGGCGACGATCTGGTTGACGACTTCCGGGAAAATCGTCACCAGGTCGCGGTCGCAGAAGCTGAACACGGTGTCCAGGTGCATTGCCGCGCGGGATTTCGGCAGGCCGGCGACGATGACTTTTTCCACTGCTTTGTTGTTGAACAGGTTCAGCGCCAGTTGGCCGATGGCCTGACGCGATGAACGCTCGCCCATGCCGATCAGCACCACACCGTTGCCGATCGGCATGACGTCGCCGCCCTCAAGGGTAGAGTTGCCGTGATCCTTGTCCGGGTCGCCGTACCAGATCTCGAATTCGGCATTGGTGAACTGCGGATGGAATTTGTAGATGGCGGTGGTCAGCAGGGTTTCCTGACGGCGCGCCGGCCAGTACATCGGGTTCAGCGTCACGCCACCGTAGATCCAGCAGGTGGTATCGCGGGTGAACTGGGTGTTGGGCAGCGGCGGCAGGATGAAGCTGGAGTGGCCGAGGAAGTCGCGGAACATCTGGATGGTCTTGCCACCGAAGCTGTCCGGCAGATCATCGGCCGACACGCCGCCAATCAGGAATTCGGCGATGTGCCGTGGCTCGAGGCTTTTCAGCCAGGATTTCACTTCGCTGATCAGGCCCAGGCCCACCGAGTCGGCGGTCACCTTGCGCTCAAGAATCCAGTCCAGCGCTTCGGGAATGGCGACGATGTCGGTCAGCAGGTTGTGCATTTCCACCACGTCGATGCCGCGCTCGCGCATCTTGGTGACAAAGTCGAAATGGTCGCGCTTGGCTTGCGCCACCCACAACACGTCATCGAACAGCAGTTCATCGCAGTTGTTCGGGGTCAGCCGCTGATGGGCCAGACCTGGGGAGCAAACCATGACTTTACGCAGTTTCCCGGCTTCGGAGTGGACGCCGTACTTCACTTTTTCCGTGGTCATTTCTGTGTTCCTCCAGATGACAATTCAATCAGGGGTTACAGCGTCAGGAAGCCATCGTAGAGACCGTAGGCCGCCACCACGGCGCCCACGACCACTGCGGCGAAAATCAGCTTCTCGACGTTGGTGAAAACCGGTTGTTTGAGTTCCAGCTTGGCCTTGGCGAACAGGATCGCGCCGGGCGCATAGAGCAGGGCCGACAGCAGCAGGTACTTGACCCCGCCGGCGTACAACAACCACACCGCGTAGATCAGGGCGATACCGCCGATGATCAGATCCTTGCGCCGCTCGGCGGCGAAGCCTTCGTAGCTCTCGCCGCGCACCGCCAGCAGCAGGGCATAGGCCGCCGACCACAGGTACGGCACCAGAATCATCGAGGTGGCGAGGTAGATCAGTGACAGGTAAGTGCTGGCCGAGAACAGGGTGATGATCAGGAACACCTGCACCATCGCGTTGGTCAGCCACAGGGCGTTGACCGGCACATGGTTGGCGTTTTCCTTGCGCAGAAACTCCGGCATGGTGTGGTCTTTGGCGGCGGCGAACATGATCTCGGCACACAGCAGCACCCACGACAGCAGCGCGCCGAGCAGCGAGATGATCAGGCCGACGCTGATCAGCACCGCACCCCAGTGACCGACCACATGCTCGAGCACGGCGGCCATCGACGGGTTCTGCAATTTCGCCAGTTCCGGCTGGGTCATGATGCCCAGCGACAGCACGTTCACCAGCACCAGAAACAGCAGCACGGTGATGAAGCCGATCACGGTGGCCTTGCCGACGTCAGAGCGCTTCTCGGCGCGGGCGGAAAAGATGCTCGCGCCTTCGATGCCGATGAACACCCAGACGGTGACCAGCATCATGTTGCGCACCTGGTTCATCACGCTGCCCAGGTCGGGGTTCTTCACGCCCCAGATGTCGGCGGTGAAGATGTCCAGTCTGAACGCGAAGACTGCGATCAACACGAACAGCAGCAGCGGCACGACCTTGGCGACGGTGGTCACCAGGTTGATGAACGCCGCTTCCTTGATCCCGCGCAACACCAGGAAATGCACGCCCCACAGCAGCAAGGACGCGCCGATCACCGCCGCCGGGGTATTGCCTTCGCCGAAGATCGGAAAGAAATAGCCGAGGGTGCTGAACAGCAGAACGAAGTAACCGACGTTGCCCAGCCAGGCGCTGATCCAGTAGCCCCAGGCCGAGGAGAAACCCATGTAGTCGCCGAATCCGGCCTTGGCGTAGGCGTAGACTCCGCCGTCCAGGTCAGGCTTGCGATTGGCGAGGGTCTGAAAGACGAAAGCGAGGGTGAGCATGCCTACTGCGGTGATGGCCCAGCCGATCAGCACTGCACCGACGTCGGCGCTGGCGGCCATGTTTTGTGGCAACGAAAATATCCCGCCGCCAATCATTGAACCGACTACCAGTGCAACCAGTGCACCGAGTCTTAGTTTTCCGGGCGCTTCAGACATTTGCATGACTCCATTGCAGGAAAGGAGAGCTCACAGCCTAGTACTGTTGTCTGTTCGAACAGCTGACATGGATCAGTGCATGGTCACATTCCATTGTTAATGAATGACTTGTGCGCCCGTTGCGGGCATAACGCTGTAGCCTCAAAGGCCCATTCCAGAGCCGTTTCGCTGAGGCAGTCGAGAATAGCTATTAATGCTTTCGAACTATGACGCTAGTTGCTTTTCAGCGATTGGCAAATGTCGGTCATCTGTTTTCAGCACAGAATCGAATAATCAAGATCGGCGCACAAAACTGACTTAATGTGCTACGCCTTATCGTGGTCGGCTATATATAACGCTGCGAGATTCGGCATTACCTGATAAACGTCATCTACCCTTAGGCTTTTAGTCGGCTGTTGTTACAAATAAACAACAACGACTCTTTCAAGGAGATCTGCATGTCGCAACCGACGCAAAAGCTGCGCCTTGGTGCGTTGATCGCGCTGGTGGTGGGGTCGATGATCGGCGGGGGGATTTTCTCATTACCGCAAAACATGGCGGCACGCGCCGATGCAGGGGCGATCCTGATCGGTTGGGGCATTACTGCGATAGGCATGCTGACGCTGGCGTTCGTCTTTCAGACCCTGGCCAATCGCAAGCCGGAGCTGGACTCGGGCGTCTACGCCTACGCCAAGGCCGGGTTTGGCGACTACATGGGATTTTCATCAGCGTGGGGTTACTGGATCAGTGCCTGGCTGGGCAACGTCGGCTATTTTGTCTTGCTGTTCAGCACCCTTGGCTATTTCTTCCCGGTGTTCGGTCAGGGCAACACGCCGATCGCCATCGGCTGCGCTTCGGTGCTGTTGTGGGCGGTGCATTTTCTGGTGATGCGCGGGATCAAGGAGGCAGCGCTGATCAACCAGCTGACCACCGTGGCCAAGGTCGTGCCGCTGATCATGTTCATCGTCATCGCTGCGGTGGCATTCAAGGCTGACATCTTCACCCGCGACATCTGGGGCCGCAGCAACCCGAACTTCGGCGGGGTGATGGATCAGGTGCGCAACATGATGCTGGTCACCGTGTTCGTCTTCATCGGCATCGAAGGCGCCAGCGTCTATTCGGCTCGCGCAGAAAAACGCAGCGATGTCGGCCGCGCCACGGTGATCGGGTTTCTCGGTGTGCTGGCGCTGCTGGTGCTGGTCAACGTGCTGTCGCTGGGGATCATGAGCCAGCCGGAACTGGCCAATCTGCAGAACCCTTCACTGGCGGCGGTGCTCGAGCACATCGTCGGGCCGTGGGGCGCGTTGCTGATCAGCGTCGGGTTGGCGATTTCCCTGCTCGGTGCATTGTTGTCCTGGGCCTTGCTCTGCGCGGAAATCCTTTTCGCCACGGCCAAGGACAAGACCATGCCGGCGTTCCTGAAGAAGGAAAACAAGAACCACGTGCCGGTCAACGCGCTGTGGCTGACCAATGCGATGATCCAGATTTTCCTGCTGATCACGCTGTTCTCGGCGGGCACTTATACCAGTCTGATTTACCTGGCGTCGTCGATGATTCTGGTGCCGTACCTGTGGTCAGCGGCCTACGCGGTACTGCTCAGCGGGCGCGGCGAAACCTACGAGCACGCGTCGGCCGAGCGCACCAAGGATCTGCTGATTGGCGGCATCGCCCTGGTTTACGCGGTGTGGCTGTTGTACGCCGGTGGAGTGAAGTATCTGCTGCTCTCGGCGCTGCTGTATGCGCCGGGGGTGATTCTGTTTGCCAAGGCCAAGCGTGAACAGGGCCAGCCGGTTTTCACCACGGTGGAGAAAGGGATTTTTGCGTGCGTGGTGATCGGGGCGGGGCTGGCAGCTTATGGGTTGTATAGCGGGGTGTTGTCGTTGTGATCTGAAAAGCAGCCCCTCACCCTAGCCCTCTCCCAGAGGGAGAGGGGACCGACCGAGGTGTCTGGCGCTATACATCGACCTGAGCGATCGAGTCGATTATGGATTCGACAAAAATCTTTCACGTCGGCGTAACTCTCCAGTATCCCCCAATCAGTCCCCTCTCCCTCTGGGAGAGGGCTAGGGTGAGGGGCTTCTCATGGCCAACAGGGAGGATGCGAGTCCAACTCCGTCGCCGGCCAATTCCACTGCACCGCCGTCCCGCTGATCTGCACCGGTACGCGCAACCTTCGCGCCGGCCCCCACGCGGTGTGTTCAATCGCCGGATCCTGATCCAGTGCATCTTCGGCCCGCAGCAGGTCATGCGTCCCCGGGCCATGCTCGACCAACAGCTTCGCCGTACGCGCCAGCGACAACCGCGCCGAGCCCCCGCGACCGTTGGCCAGTCGTTCAGTCAGCAACCTGAGCGCACTCGCCGCCATCAGATACCCGGTCGCATGATCCAGCGCCTGCACCGGCAGCGGCGTCGGTTTATCGCTGTGCTTCCAATGCTGTCCGGCCTCGGCGATGCCGCTGCTCATCTGCACCAGGCTGTCGAAGCCCCGGCGGTTCTGCCAGGGGCCGCTCCAGCCGTAGGCGTTGAGGCAGACGTCGATCAGCCCCGGTGCCAGTTGCCTTCGACGTTCAATACCAAACCCGAGATGTTCCAGCGCATCGGCGCGGTAGCCGTGCAGGAGAATGTCGGCGTCTTGCAATAAACCTTCGAACACTGCGCGATCCGCAGGAGCCTGCAGATCCAGCCGCGCACAGCGTTTGCCCACGGTCATTTCCGGGACCACACCGGGTTCGTTCCAGCTCGGTGGATCGATGCGCAGCACGTTGGCGCCCAGTCCAGCGAGGAAGCGGCTGGCGGTGGGACCGGCGAGGACGCGGGTCAGGTCGAGCACCTTGATCCCGGCCAGCGGTCGTACGATCGAACCTTGCCATGGGCTGCGGTTCTCGTCCGTCTGCTCGATGAAGTGCACCAGCGCTTCGGCATTCACCGCCAGCCCCTGCGGATGTTGCTGCCACTGCGCCCAACTGCGCATCTCGGCGGCGCAGCCCTTGGCGTCGACCACCGCCTGCTCAAGCTCCGCGCTCGCCCACTGTGCGACTTTCGCCGCCATTGCGGCACGATCGGCGCAGGCACCGAGCACGCGTTCAGCGGCGGCGCGGTGATGCGGGGCGTTGGTGTGCAGACGGATCCAGCCGTCCCGGGTCGCATAGTCGCCGGCGATCGCATCCCATAAGGGCGGCACCTGCCAGCCGATCGGGCGCAGCGAGGTGGAGAACCACAACGAGGCCAGACGGCGGTCGACTGCAACCGCAGGCAAGTGCCCGGCTTGCTGGTGAAGCAATTCGCTGAGCGCTTGCCCGGCAGCGGCGATGCTGGCGCAGGCCAGCTCGGTCACGGCGAACGCCGAGGGCAGGGCGCCGTCACCGGTGAAGGGGATCGGCGTGTGAGGCAAGTCGAGTGCGGTTTGGATGGACGTGAGCAGATCAGTCATCGAAGGCCCTCCGGAACGAGAGGGCGATGATAGTGCAAAACATAATCGGGCTGGATTGAGGATCGTTCCCACGCTCCGCGTGGGAATGCCGCCCGGGACGCTCTGCGTCCCAATCGAAAGCTGGAACGCGGAGCGTCCCTTGATGCATTCCCACGCGGAGCGTGGGAACGATCGATGCTGGATTGTTACACGCGAAACTGATCCATCAATTTCATCTGCTGGCTCGCCAGGCTGTTGAGCTGGCTGCTGATCGCTGCCGATTCGGTAGCCTGTTCGGTCAGGGTTTCGGTCACGGTGCGGATCGCCGAGACGTTGCGGTTGACCTCTTCGGCCACGGCGCTCTGTTCTTCGGCGGCACTGGCGATCTGCAGGTTCATGTCGCTGATCACCGTCACCGCATCGCTGATCTTGCCCAGCGCATCGACCGCCTGACGAATCTGCCCGGCGTTGTTATGCGCCTGGGTCTGGCTCGAGTGCATGGTCGCGACCACGCCACGGGTGCCGGTCTGGATGCGCTCGATGACGATGCGGATTTCTTCCACCGAATCCTGCGTGCGCTTGGCGAGGTTGCGCACCTCGTCGGCGACCACGGCAAAACCGCGACCGCTTTCGCCGGCGCGGGCGGCTTCGATGGCGGCATTGAGGGCCAGCAGGTTGGTTTGTTCGGCGATGCTGCGGATTACTTCCAGCACCGAACCGATCTGCTCGCTGTTCACTGCCAGCGCTTCGACTTCGGTCACTGCTTTGCTGACCTCATCGGCCAGCTGATTGATGTCGCGGGTGCTGCGCTCGATGATCGCCATGCCATCCTTCGCCGACTGATCGGCACCCTTGGCCGCGTTTGCCGCGTTCGAGGCACTGTTGGCGACGTCGTGGGCAGTGGCGCTCATTTCGTTGGAGGCGGTGGCGACCTGATCGATCTCGCGGAATTGCACCTGCATGCCTTCGCTGGTCTGGCGGGCAATTTCCGATGACTGATCAGCCGTGCCACGTGCTTCGGTGATGCTCTGTTTGATCTGCGCGATGGTCGGCTGAAGCTTGTCGAGGAAGCGGTTGAACCAGTTCACCAGTTCGCCCAGTTCATCTTTCTTGCTGTAGTTCAGGCGCTGGGTCAGATCGCCTTCGCCGCTGGCGATGTTCTTCAACATGTCGGCGACGCTGTTGATCGGACGGGTGACGCCGGAGGCGGTGAGCCAGATCAGCAGCAGGCCGACCAGACCGGCCACGCCCGCCACCAGCAGGGCAGTGATCACGCCGGTTTGTTGTGCGTCATCCAGTACCGCTTGCAGCTTCACCGAATCGGCCAGCAGCACCTGCTCCGGCAGGTCGATGACCACGCCCCAGGCGCGCGAATTGCCGATCGGATCGACCGGGTAAACCGCGCGAATCAGCTCGCCCTGTTGGAGAATTTTTGCCGTGCCGCTGCCGACCAGTTGCAATACATCCTTGCCGTCAGCGCCGAGGGTGTCGCTGATTTTTTTGCCCACTCGCGTCGCGTCGGCACTGTCGGCCGCCAGCACGCCGCTGCCGGAGACGATCAGCATGTGCCCGGCGTTGTTGAACAGGCTGCGCTGCGAGTCGACGGCGGCGGCTTGCAGGGCGTCGAGCGCGATGTCGACACCGACCACACCGATCGCTTTGCCGTCGACCATCACTGGCACGGAAATGGTCGTCATGAGCATTTCCTTGCCACCGACGGTGTCGGCATACGGGTCGAGCAGGCAGGTGCGCTTGTTGTCGCGAGGGCAGGTGTACCAACTGTTATACGGCGTGCCGCTGACGCTGAGGGTGGTTTTGGTCAGGTCGTCTTCGACCATGATCGTATTCAGCGCGGCGCCGGCGGCACGGCTCCAGTACGAGGCGAAGCGCCCGGCTTCGTTGGACTGCCGCGCGGCATCGTTGGCGAATTCGCTGTCCTTGCCGTCGAGGCCGTTGGGTTCGAAGGCCAGCCAGATGCCCAGGACTTTATCGTTGCGCTCGAAAGCGGTTTTCAGACTCTGGTTCAACTCTTCCCGAACGGCGCCGGCTTCGAGTGAACGCTTGGCGGCCATCGTCCGCAGATCCTTGATCTGATCGGCGAGGGCGGTGACCACCAGCAGGCTTTCACCAAAGGTTTTCTGCACCCGCACCGCTTGTTCGGCGGCCTTGGCCTGCAGCAGGTTCTGCACGCTGGCGGTGAGCAACTGGTTGCTGGATTGACTGACCAGCGCGTCGTTCTGGTTGGTCTGGTAGATGTTCATGCTGACAATCAGCACCACCACTCCGAGCAGGCACAGGCCGGAGAGCAGGACGATTTTCAGGCGAATGGAAAGAGAGTCGAACATGGGGCGATCTCGCGAATGGAATAAACAGGTGGCTGGGCCAGGAGCCCGGTTTGCCAAATCCATTCAGCGCCATTCAATCCTCATCGGCGTAAAGCGAAACGGCATGAGGCGCTTGCCGACGGACGGTCGCTGCTAAACGTTTGCGCAGGGGAAAGTGCTGAAAAGGCTTTAATTACAGGGATGTTTCACTACCGCGACGGGCGTCTCCGGGCGCGACCAGATCCATAGGTTGCCCAGGCCCATGCCGGCAATCGCCAGATAGATCGGCCAGCCGTGATCGAGCATCACCAGCATCAACGTCGCACACAGCAGCATGCTGACGGTGGCACTGAGCTTGGCCTTGCGCGCGATGATCCTGCCGTTGCGCCAGTTACTCAGGATCGGCCCGAACAGGCGATGATTTTCCAGCCACGCACTCAAGCGCGGCGAACTGCGGGTCGCGGCCCACGCGGCGAGGAGGATGAACTCGGTGGTCGGCAGACCGGGCACGACGATGGCGATCAGGCCAATGCCGAGGCTGACATAGGCCAGCAGGCCGAACAGCAGACGGGCGAGTTTCGAGGTGGCGGGTGTGGGCATGGGCTCAGCGGTGGCTTCTGAAGCGGAACGGGGATCTTACAGATTTGTGGTGAGCCCTGTGGGAGCGAGCCTGCTCGCGAAAGCGGTTGATCAGGCACATTGATGTTGAATGTGCTGCCGTCTTCGCGAGCAGGCTCGCTCCCACAAGGGATAAGAGGTGCTTCAGGCCACTGCGGCTTCTATGGCATAAGCCCGTTCCAGCAGCACGGTAAAGCGGTTGAACGCATCCAGTGCACCTTGATCAACTTCCGCCTCTTCCTCCGCCGTGAACGGCAACGCATCGAGGGTGCGCACAAAGCTTTTCCAGCCCTCGGCGCGGCCACCTTGCGGTTCCGCCAGATGCCGGGCACCGAAGGTTTCGCTCAGCTCCAGTGCCACCGCGCGCTTGATCAGAAACGCCGCGCCGAGCTTGGAACCCTCGGAAACAAAGATCCAGCCCAGCGCCCGCGCCTTGCTCGGGTTTTTCAGCGCGCCGGCCACCGGCGCCGGGACTTCGGTGTCGAGGTCGGCGAGGTCAGCCCTGGCCGCTTCGGCGCGGCAACGGGCCGGCAGATCCGGGACGATCGCGGTCAGTTCGGCATCGTTGTACAGCTCGACCAGTTCCGCCTGGAACAGGTATTGCGCGACGACGAAACGGGCGAAGCTGGCGCGGGTTTCGAACGGCGCGTGGGCTTTGACCAGCGCATCGAGTTTGCTGTGCGGCTCGTGGGTGATCTGGTTCAAGCGTTGCGAACGCAGGGATTTTTCCGGGGCAGTCATGGGGTGTCCTTGATAAATGAGGCGCTTGATAACAAGACGTACGGGCGGGCGCCGGACAGTAAAAAAACCTCACTGCGCAGCGCGAACACGCGCAGTGAGGCCGGGCGGATCAGATGTCCCAGATCAGGTTGATCGCGAAGTTGCGTCCCGGTTGGGTCAGCCGATCGAGGTTGGCCGGTTGCGTCACCGAGGCTTCGCCGACGCTGTCGTAACCGCGCACGTCATCCCACAGCCAATACTTCTTGTCGGTCAGGTTGTAGACGCCGCCGCTGACGGTGACGTCGTCGGTCACCTTGTAATAGCCGGCCAGATCGAGAATGCCGAAGCCCGGGGTCTTGAACTGACTGCTGACGCCGTCCGGCGATTTGAAATTGCTGTCGTCGACGCGGTCCTTTTTCTTCACCACGGTCCAGCTCAGCAGACCGCCATAGTTGTCCTGGTCGTAACCGAGACCGAACACGCCGGTGAGCGGGTTGACGCTGTTGATCGGCTCGCCGCTATCGTTGTTGCGACCGTAGGCGTAGGCGATCGAGCCTTGGGTATACAGGCCTTGCGGCGCGCCGAACGCATCCAGGTTCAAGCGACCTTTGACTTCCGCACCCTTGATGGTGGCGCGCTTGATGTTGTTGCTCTGGAAGGTCAACTGATCGTCGCCCGGCTTGACCGCGTCCTCGTTGATGAAGTCGCGGTACTTGTTATAGAACACCGCGACGTCGAACGAACCCTGCTCGAAATTCCCGCGCAGGCCGGTTTCGAAACCTTTGCTTTTTTCCGGCTCAAGGTCGGAGTTGGGCGCCACGGTGTAGCCGGTGGTGTTGTTCTCGAAACGCCCGTACAGCGATTTTGCCGTGGGCGTGCGGAAGCCTTCGGCGTACTGGCCGTACCAGGTGTAGTTGTCCGTCAGTGCATAGGTCAGGCCGAATTTTGGCGAGACTTTGTGCCAGGTCTTGTTCTTGTCGCTGACCGTGCCCTGGCCGTCGGCATTCACGGTGTTGAGGAATTCCTCGGTGATGTGCGGCTTGAGCTGGGTGTAGTCGTAGCGCAGGCCCGGCAGGAAGGTCCAGTCGTTCCAGCTGATCTGATCCTGGGCGAACAGGCTGTAGGTATTGATGGTCGGATCGGGGAAATCAGAGGCCTTGGCCAGCACGTCCGCCGCACTGGTCGCGCCAATCGCCGTGCAGCCGCGACCGACGGCCACGCAGGTGCCGTCGCCGCTGCGTGAACCGGTGACTTTCTGCTGTTTGATAGTGGTGCCGTAAGTCAGCAGGTGATCGGTGTCACCGATGGCGAAAGCCTTGTCCAGTTGGGCGTCGAACACCCACTGTTTTTCTTCGTAGATCGTGTCGCGGGTACGCAGCACTTTACGAGTGATCGGGTAGTACAACTCTTCGGTGCTCTGGTCGGTCTTGGCGATCTGGTGATTGAGGCTCCACTTGACGTTATCGGCGAGCAGGCTGTCGAGGGCGAACGAGTGTTCGATACCGAAACGCTCGCGGGTGATGGTGTCGTTGCCGGTGCGCCACTGATACATGCCGCCGGGCAGGACGCTGCTCGGAATGGTCGGCGCGCCGTTGAAATACGGGCCGCCGTAGGCACTTTTCTGGTCGGTGTCGCGATCGTCCTTGTACTTTTCGTAGGTCAGGCCCAGGCGCGAGTCGTCGTTGTAGTTCCAGCCGAGCTTGGCCAGGACGTTGGTCGCGCGCACGTCTTCCGGGTTGGCGGCGGTGCGCGCAAGGCCGGTGCCATTGTTGCCGCCGAAGGACTCGGTTTCGTGTCCGTCGCGCTGGCTGTAATGCAGCAAGCCGTCGAACTCACCGCTGCGCCCGGCGACGGTGGCGGACTTCAGCCAGCTGTCATCAGCGGAGCTGTAACCGCTTTTCAGGCGCGCGCCGACGTCCTTGCCCGGTTTGATGATGTCGTCGGCGTCCAGCGTGTAATAGCTGACCGCGCCGCCGATGGCGTTGCTGCCGTACAGCACCGAGGCCGGGCCACGGAGGATTTCCACGCGTTTGACGATTTCCGGGTCGACATAGTTGCGCTGGCTCTTGGCGTAGGGGCCGTTGAAGAAACCGTTGGGAATCTCCACGCCATCGACCTGGGTCAGGATGCGGTCGCCGTCGATACCGCGAATGTTGTAGCCACTGATGCCGCCGCGCTGACCGGCACCGCCAACGGAAACGCCCGGTTCGTAGCGCACCAGATCCTTGATGGTATTGACGTTGTTGCGGTCAAGCTCTTGGCGATCATGCACGCTGACCGTCGAGGGCACGCTGTTGACCGACTGTTCCTGGCGAGTGGCGCTGATGGTCACCTGATCGAGATTGAGCGTGCCGCTGCTGTTGCGTTTTTCCAGCACGACATTGTTGTTGCTCAGTTTGCGAAAGCTCAGGTTGGTCCCCACCAACAGGCGCTCGAGGGCTTTTTCCGGCGGCAGCGAACCGCGCACGCCCGGCGACGAGACGTTCTGCCCCAACTCGGCCGGCAGGCCGACCTGCCAACCGGTCACGGCGGTAAAGGCATTCAATGCCGAAACCAGTGGTTGCTGGCCGATGGCGAACGCGTAATCGCCCATGTTGCGCGTCGGTTGCTCGGCGGCCGCCAGCAGCGGTGCGGTGCCAGCCATGAGGATGGCCGCAGTCAGCAGCGACAGTACGCGGGAAGGGGAAGCAGTCTGGCGGGTAAGGCGTGAGGACATCGATAGCGCTCCGTGTCGCACGAATCTTTATAGGTGCTGATCGGCATGGTTAGATGCGAATCAATTGCATTGGCTATAACGAGACGTACTGTCGTTGGCTATCGAGTAAAAATAATTCTCATTCAGTTCAGAATCACCAGCGCAGGGAATTCCTGCAGGCGCGCCGAGGTGATGTGGGCGAGAGAGCGGACCACGTCGAGCGGCTGGTCGAGACGGTAATTGCCGGTGACGGCGACGTCGGCCAATTGCTCGTTGTTGTTGATGATCCAGCCCGGATAGTAGCGGCGCAGCTCGGCCAGCACCTGATTCAGCGGGCAGTTCTCGAACACCAGACGGCCTTCAACCCAGGCCAGATCGGCATTGGCGTCGAGCTTGGCAGGGCGATCAAATCCGTTGGGGCCGATGCGAATGCTTTCCCCGGCACGCAGGCGCACCCGGGCATCGTTGTGGGTGGCGCGCAGATCGACATCGCCACGTTGCACATTCACTTGCGCGACCCCGTCGAGGTAGCGCACGGCGAATGCGGTGTCGTGGACGCTGGCCGTTACCGGACCTGCGTCGATCTCCAGCGGCTGATTGCGCCCGCTGGCGATCTCGAAAAACGCCTCGCCCTGAAACAGCCGCGCCACGCGCTGTTGATCGTTGATGGTGCTGGAAAACGCCGAGTTGGTATTGAGCAGGACCTTCGAGCCGTCCTCCAGTTGCAGCCGCTGACGCTCGCCAACCACGGTGAGGTGATCCGCTTGAATGCGCATCGGCAGGTTGCTGAAACTGAACAGCCCGAGGATCAGCACCGCAGCGGTAGCCAGCGGTTTCCAGTGCGGGCGCAAGCGTTTGAGAAAAGTGATTTTTACCGGTTTTGCCGCCAGGGCTTCGGCGCACAGTGCGACTTGCGGGCCATCCCAGATGGCTTGGGCCTTGGCGAACGCCTCGGCATTCAACGGATCAGCCGCCAGCCAGGCATGAAATTGCCGGGTCTGTTCCTCATCCGGGCTGCCGAGCACGATGAGCCAGTCCAGCGCCTGGTCCATTGCAGCTGCAGCGTCCCGCGCCGAATCGGGCGAAGGCGAGCGGTGGGTGTCCGTCACGGTGGTTCCTCAGGGCTTCTGGCGAAGCAAGGCTTCTGGCGAAGCAGTTTCTAGCTTCAAGCTGCAAGCTGCAAGCCGGATGCAATACTGCTTTTTGTTTTTGCTTGTAGCTTGCAGCTCAAAACTTGCCGCTGCCGTTATGTCGTTCGGCAACGCCGATGCAGATCGACATGATCAGTTTCAGTTCCTTCTGCACGGTGCTCAGCGAAACATCAAGTTCATCAGCGATTTCCTGATAGCTGTGCCCGTGCAAACGGCTGAGGATGAAGATCTGCTGCTGGCGCGGGCTGAGTTGGCTGAGGCTCACGTTCAAACGCTCCAGCAATTGTTCGGCATGGGCGGCGTCTTCGGCGCTGCTGGCCGGCGCGGCGATGCTCTGTACTACGTCCTGAGGCACGTCATCGACCATGGTCCGCGCATGAATCTTGCGCGCACGCAAATGGTCCAGCGCCAGATTGCGCGCGGTCTGGAAGACAAAGGGTTCAAGGTGGTCGATGGCCCGTTCGCTCAACGCCCGGGTCACGCGCAGGTAGGTCTCCTGCAACAGGTCTTCAGCGGTGCTGTGATTGTTGACCATCCGTTCCAGCGTGCGCAGCAGGGAAGTGCGCTGGGCGAGGAAGACGTGGTTGAAGCGCGATTGACTCACGGGAGGACCTGATCCATTTCGAGCGAATGATAATGCTTATCATCCAGCTGAATGGTCAAGTGCTGATTTCAAATTGAAATCGGATCTCCTGTGGGAGCGAGCCTGCTCGCGAAGGCGTCGTGTCAGTCAGCTCCATATTGACTGACAGATAGCTTTCGCGAGCAGGCTCGCTCCCACAGGGATGGGGGGCCGGCCGGGACTATTCGGCGTTACACAACGCCAGGCAGTTATCCAGCATGCGGTTGGAGAAGCCCCATTCGTTGTCGTACCAGGCCAGCACTTTCAGCAACTTGCCACTGACTTTGGTGTGGTTGGCGTCGAAGATCGACGACAGCGGGTTGTGGTTGAAGTCGCTGGAAACCAGCGGCAAGGTGTTGTAACCGAGAATCTTCGAATGCTGGCTCGCCGCTTTCAGCAGGGCGTTGACTTCGTCGGCACTGGCCTCTTTCTTCAGTTGCACGGTGAGGTCGACCAGCGACACATTGATCACCGGTACGCGCACAGCCATGCCGGTCAGTTTGCCCGCCAGTTCCGGCAGCACCAGGCCTACCGCTTCGGCTGCGCCGGTCTTGCTCGGGATCATGTTCTGCGTGGCCGAGCGGGCACGGTACGGGTCGCTGTGATAAACGTCGGTGAGGTTCTGGTCGTTGGTGTAGGCGTGGATGGTGGTCATCAGGCCGCTTTCGATGCCCAACTCGCGATGCAGCACCTGCGCCATTGGCGCGAGGCAGTTGGTGGTGCACGAAGCGTTGGAAATGATCTGGTGCGACTGACGCAGAATGTCGTGGTTGACGCCATAAACGACGGTGGCGTCGGCGCCTTTGGCCGGGGCAGAAATGATCACCTTGCGGGCGCCGGCGCTGATATGCGCGGCGGCTTTGGCACGGTCGGTGAACAGACCGGTGCATTCGAACACTACGTCGATTTTTTCAGCGGCCCACGGCAGGTCGGCCGGGTTGCGAATGGCGCTGACGGCGATGCGGTCGCCATTGACCGTCAGGCTTTCGTTATCGTGCGCCACTTCGGCGTCGAAAGTGCCGTGGACGGTGTCGTATTTGAGCAGATGGGCATTGATCGAACTGTCACCCAGATCGTTGATCGCGACGATCTGCAGGTCTTGACGATAGCCTTGGGTATACAGTGCGCGCAGGACATTACGGCCGATGCGGCCGAAACCATTGATTGCAATTCGAAGAGTCATGGAACAGCGCCGCCGTCGTTTTGTTGTTGGAATTACAAGATTATTCGCATAAAAATAGAAAACAAGCCTTTTTAGTGGCAATATTTTGTTTTATCTACAACGAGTGACCTGAATCAACTGGTCCGAATGGTCAAAAAAGCCGTCTGTCATTCCAACAACAACGGCTTTTGATCAGCATAGACAATCAGGTCGCCACATCCGTTAGCCTGGAGTTCTACACATGCATCCCCGCGTTCTTGAGGTCACCGAACGGCTTATCGCCCGCAGCCGCGCCACGCGTCAGGCTTACCTTGCATTGATTCGCGGCGCCGCCACCGACGGCCCGATGCGCGGCAAGCTGCAATGCGCCAACTTCGCCCACGGCGTGGCCGGTTGCGGCACTGAAGACAAGCACAGCCTGCGGATGATGAACTCGGCGAACATCGCCATTGTGTCTTCGTATAACGACATGCTTTCGGCGCACCAGCCGTACGAAGTCTTTCCACAACAGATCAAGAACGCCCTGCGCGAAATCGGCTCGGTCGGCCAGTTCGCCGGCGGCACTCCGGCGATGTGCGACGGCGTGACCCAGGGCGAGCCGGGCATGGAACTGAGCCTGCCGAGCCGCGAAGTCATCGCCATGTCCACCGCCGTGGCGCTGTCGCACAACATGTTCGACGGCGCGCTGATGCTCGGCATCTGCGACAAGATCGTCCCGGGCCTGATGATGGGTTCGCTGCGTTTCGGTCATCTGCCAACGATCTTCGTCCCGGGCGGGCCGATGGTTTCGGGGATTTCCAACAAGGAAAAAGCCGACGTCCGCCAGAAGTACGCCGAAGGCAAGGCCACCCGCGAAGAGCTGCTGGAATCGGAGATGAAGTCCTACCACAGCCCGGGCACCTGCACCTTCTACGGCACCGCCAACACCAACCAGTTGCTGATGGAAGTCATGGGCCTGCACCTGCCGGGCGCCTCTTTCGTCAACCCGAACACACCACTGCGCGACGCCCTGACCCGCGAAGCCGCGCATCAGGTCACGCGCCTGACCAAGCAGAACGGCAACTTCATGCCGATCGGCGAAATCGTCGACGAGAAGGCGCTGGTCAACTCCATCGTTGCCTTGCACGCCACCGGCGGCTCGACCAACCACACCCTGCACATGCCGGCCATCGCCATGGCCGCTGGCATTCAACTGACCTGGCAGGACATGGCCGACCTCTCCGAAGTCGTGCCGACCCTGAGCCACGTCTACCCGAACGGCAAAGCCGACATCAACCACTTCCAGGCAGCGGGCGGCATGTCGTTCCTGATCCGCGAACTGCTCGGCGCCGGCCTGCTGCATGAAGACGTCAACACTGTGCTCGGCCATGGCCTGAGCCAGTACACCAAAGAGCCGTTCCTCGATAACGGTGAGCTGGTCTGGCGCGAAGGGCCGACCGACAGCCTCGACGAAAACATCCTGCGTCCGGTGTCCCGTGCGTTCTCGCAAGAGGGCGGCTTGCGGGTGATGGAAGGCAATCTCGGTCGCGGGGTGATGAAGGTTTCCGCCGTTGCGCTGGAGAACCAGATCGTCGAAGCACCGGCGATGGTGTTCCAGGATCAACAAGACCTGGCGGACGCATTCAAGGCCGGTCTGCTGGAGAAGGATTTCGTCGCGGTGATGCGCTTCCAGGGCCCACGTTCCAACGGCATGCCGGAGCTGCACAAGATGACGCCGTTCCTCGGCGTATTGCAGGATCGCGGCTTCAAAGTGGCGCTAGTGACTGACGGGCGCATGTCCGGCGCGTCGGGGAAAATCCCCGCAGCGATTCACGTCAGCCCGGAAGCTTATGTCGGTGGCGCTTTGGCGCGCGTGCAAGAGGGCGATATCATCCGCGTCGATGGCGTCAAAGGCACCTTGGAACTGAAGGTCGACGCCGCCGAATTTGCAGCGCGCGAACCCGCCAAGGGCCTGTTGGGCAACAACATTGGCAGCGGCCGCGAGCTGTTTGGCTTCATGCGCATGGCCTTCAGCTCGGCGGAGCAGGGCGCCAGCGCCTTCACTTCTGCCCTGGAGACGCTTAATTGAAACTGGCTTTGGTCGGTGACATCGGAGGCACCAACGCGCGGTTCGCGTTGTGGCAAAACCAGCAACTGCAATCGGTTCAGGTGCTGGCCACGGCCGACTTTGCCAGCCCGGAAGAGGCAATCGCCTTGTACCTGAGCGGGCTCGGTCTGGCGCCGGGCTCGATCGGCTCGGTGTGCCTGTCGGTGGCAGGTCCGGTGAGTGGCGATGAATTCAAATTCACCAACAATCACTGGCGGCTCAGCCGCAGCGCGTTCTGCAAGACCTTGCAGGTCGAGCAGTTGTTGCTGACCAACGACTTCTCGGCGATGGCGCTGGGCATGACCCGCTTGCAGCCCGGCGAATTCCGCGTGGTTTGCGAAGGCACGCCGGAGCCGTTGCGCCCGGCGGTGGTGATCGGCCCGGGCACTGGCCTGGGTGTCGGCACCTTGCTCGATCTCGGTGAAGGCCGCTTCGCGGCGTTGCCGGGCGAGGGCGGCCACGTCGACCTGCCGCTGAGCAGTCCGCGCGAAACGCAACTGTGGCAACACATCTACAACGAGATCGGCCATGTCAGCGCGGAAACCGCGTTGAGCGGCGGCGGCCTGCCGCGGCTGTACCGGGCGATCTGCGCGGTGGATGGCCATGAGCCGAAGCTTGAGACGCCGGAAGCGATCACCGCCGCCGGTCTGGCCGGTGATCCGATTGCTTTGGAAGTGCTCGAGCAATTCTGCTGCTGGCTGGGTCGCGTTGCCGGCAACAACGTGCTCACCACCGGCGCGCGCGGTGGCGTGTTCATCGTTGGCGGAGTGATTCCACGCTTCGCCGATTTCTTCCTCGCCAGCGGCTTCGCCCGCTGCTTCGCCGACAAGGGCTGCATGAGCGATTACTTCAAAGGCATCCCGGTCTGGCTGGTGACCGCGCCGTATTCCGGCCTCGTTGGTGCCGGTGTGGCCCTGGACCAATCAATCCCGACCTGAAATGCAATCCAATTGTGGGAGCGAGCCTGCTCGCGAAAGCGGTGTGTCAGTCAACAGATCTGTTGAATGTTAAAACCGATTCGCGAGCAGGCTCGCTCCCACAAGGGTTTCTGTAGTGTTTGTTAGTTTGATGCTTAAGGCATAATCCGCCCCAACTCCAACAACAAGGATGCCTTCGAAGTGAGCTCAGTCAACAAGTCGATATTGTTGGTCGATGACGACCAGGAAATACGCGAGTTGCTGGAAACCTACCTGACCCGCGCCGGGTTTCAGGTGAGGGCCACCGCCGATGGTGCCGGTTTTCGTCAGGCGCTCAACGAGGCGCCGAGCGATCTGGTGATCCTCGATGTCATGCTGCCCGACGAAGACGGCTTCAGCCTGTGCCGTTGGGTACGCCAGCACCCGCGTCAGGCACAGGTGCCAATCATCATGCTGACTGCCAGTTCCGACGAAGCCGACCGGGTGATCGGTCTGGAGCTCGGCGCCGACGATTACCTCGGCAAACCGTTCAGCCCGCGCGAACTGCAAGCGCGGATCAAGGCCCTGCTGCGTCGCGCGCAATTCGCCCACGAACGCAGCGGCAGCGAAGTGCTGGTCTTCGACGACTGGCGCCTGGACACGGTCAGCCATCGGCTGTTCCACACCGACGGCGAGGAAGTGATCCTCTCCGGTGCCGATTTCGCCCTGCTGAAACTGTTCCTCGATCATCCGCAGCAAATCCTCGACCGCGACACCATCGGCAACGCCACCCGTGGCCGCGATCTGATGCCGCTCGATCGCATCGTCGACATGGCCGTCAGTCGTTTGCGCCAACGCCTGCGCGACACCGAAAAACCGCCACGGCTGATCCGCACGGTGCGCGGCAGCGGTTATCAGTTGGCAGCCAATGTGGTTGCCGGCAATGCTCACTGAGTCGCTACGCAAATTTGCCAACCGCATACCGGTGCCGCGCTCACTGCTCGGGCGGATGCTGCTGCTGACTCTGCTGGCGGTGCTGTTCGCGCAGACGCTGTCGAGCGTGATCTGGGTGTCGCAACTGCGCGCCACCCAGCTCGAAGGCCTGGTCACCAGCGCCCGCAGCCTGGCGCATTCGATGACTGCCAGCGTCAGCTATTTCCGTTCCCTGCCGGTGGCCTACCGACCGCTGGTGCTCGATCAGTTGCGCAGCATGGGCGGCACCCGGTTTGTCGTGACCCTCAATGACAAGCCGCTGGGCATGGACGTGCTGCCGGTGACGCCGCGCAAGGCTGCGGTGATGCAAGCGGTGGACGAAGTGCTGCGCCAGTCTCTGGGCCATGACACGGATATTTCGGTGACCTTCGTCAGCCCCGAAGACCTGCGGATTTTCAACGCCGGGCTGAAACTTGATGAATTGCCACGCTCCTGGGCGCATTACGCGCTGACCCTGGAGCCGGTGAATCCGCCGGTGCTGGTCACGCAGATTCAAATGGCTCCGGGCGAATGGCTGTACATCGCCTCGTTGCTGCCGGAGCCGTACACCAGTCTCGAAGAGCAAGGCCTGCCGGCGCAGCAGGTGTGGTTTATCGTCCTCACCAGCGGCTTTTTGCTGTTGTTCATCGGCCTGCTGGTGCACTGGCAGAGCCGGCCGCTCAAGCGTCTGGCGCGGGCAGCGCGGGATCTGTCGCTGGGTGCCGACGTCGAGCCGGTGGCGGAGGGCGGTGGCAGTGAAGTGGTCGAAGTCGGTCGCGCGTTCAACACCATGCGCGAACGCATCAGCCGCTACCTGACCGAACGCAGCCAGTTGTTCAGCGCGATTTCCCACGACTTGCGCACGCCGATCACTCGTTTGCGTTTGCGCGTCGAGCTGCTCGAGGACGAACAGCTGCAAGCCAAGTTCGGCCGCGATCTGGATGAGCTGGAGCTGCTGGTCAAAGGCGCTCTGCAATGCGTGAAAGACACCGACATCCACGAGAACATCGAGCCGGTGGATCTCAATCATGTCCTCGATTGCCTGGTCGAGCCGTATCTGGCGCCGAACGGCAATGGCCGCGTCACTCAGCATGGCCGCGCGCTGTCGGCATACCCGGGCAAACCACTGGCGCTCAAGCGCTGCATCGGCAACCTGATCGACAACGCCTTGAAGTACGGGCAGAACGCGCATCTGCACATCGATGACGATGACAGCGCCTTTGTTCTGCATGTCGATGATGAAGGGCCGGGTGTGCCGCAGCAGCGGCTGGAGCAAGTGTTCGAGCCGCACTTCCGTTTGGCGGGGCAGCAGCAGGGCTACGGACTCGGTCTGGGCATTGCACGCAACATTGCGCATAGCCATGGCGGCGAGGTGACGTTGCAGAACCTACGTGAGGGCGGGTTGCGGGTGACGTTGCAGTTGCCTCGGTCTGTGGATTAGCCCCGAAAAGCCCCTCACCCTAGCCCTCCCGAAACGTCGGACCGCCCAGAGGGAGAGGGGACCGATTGGGGGATGCTGCTGAGCTGCGCTGACCTGTAAATGCGGTGGTGAATCCATAATCGCCAATATTTTTCAGGTCGACAGAGGACGCAAGACACCTCGGTCGGCCCCCTCTCCCTCCGGGAGAGGGTTGGGGTGAGGGTGCTTTTGCTCTTCTCTTTTGTCACGAGCTAGTGACAAATACCGTCCCCTTCGTTACAAGCCCGCCCCGGCCCGTTGTTTAGACTGCCCGCAGTCCTAACAACAAAAAAGGGTCACGCCATGGACACCTTTCACCCAGACTTCAGCAGTTGGCTGAACGCCCCTGCCCACCAGCAATGGCTCGCTACCGAAGGCCTGCGTCTGCTGGATTTCGCCAAGGCATCACGACTGCCCGAAGGCTTCGGCAATCTCGACGAGCGCGGCCGTTTGCCGGCGCACGCGCAAGCCGAGAGCATGAACACCGCGCGCATGACCCACAGCTTCGCCATGGCCCACATTCAGGGCCTGCCGGGGTTTGCCGAGCTGGTCGATCACGGTATCGCCGCGTTGCGCGGGCCACTGCGTGATGCGTTGCACGGCGGCTGGTTTGCGGTGGCCGAACACCGCGACGACAACACCGGCAAGAACGCCTACCTGCACGCCTTTGTCGCGCTCGCCGCCAGCTCCGCCGTGGTCGCACAACGGCCCGGCGCCCAGGCCTTGCTCGATGACGCAATCGACATCATCGACACTTATTTCTGGAGCGAAGAAGAGGGCGCCATGCGCGAATTCTTCAATCGCGACTGGAGCGAAGAAGAAGCCTATCGCGGCGCCAACAGCAACATGCACGCGACCGAAGCATTCCTCGCGCTGGCCGATGTCACTGAAGATCCGCGCTGGCTGGTGCGCGCCCAGCGCATCGTCGAACGAGTGATCCATGGTCACGCTGCAGCCAACGACTACATGGTCATCGAACACTTCGATCGCGATTGGCAACCGCTGCGCGAATACAACCACGACAATCCGGCTGACGGTTTTCGTCCTTACGGCACCACGCCGGGCCACGGTTTCGAGTGGGCGCGCTTGCTCCTGCATCTTGAAGCCGCGCGGGTGCAGGCCGGCATGCTTACGCCGGGCTGGCTGGCGACTGATGCGCAAAAACTCTTCGAAAACAATTGCCGGCACGGCTGGGATGTCGATGGCGCACCGGGCATTGTCTACACCCTCGACTGGCACAACAAAGCCGTGGTCCGCCATCGCCTGCACTGGACGCATGCCGAAGCCAGCGCCGCCGCCAGTGCCTTGCTCAAACGCACCGGCGACGGGCAATACGAAACCTGGTACCGGCTGTTCTGGGAGTTCTGCGAGACGAATTTCATCGACCGCTGCAACGGCAGTTGGCACCACGAACTCAATCCGCAGAATGTGCCAAGTGCCGATATCTGGCCGGGCAAGCCCGATCTGTATCACGCCTGGCAGGCTGTGCTGATTCCGCGATTGCCGCTGGCGCCAAGCATGGCCACGGCTTTGGCGCAGTTGTCCTGGCCTGTGCCTGTGTAACCATGTCGTGACATTTACGCGTCCCTTCGTTACCTGCGAAGCGAAACGCTCTGTTTAAACTCCGTGCAGCGCAAGCACCAGACTTGCAATGCATAACAACAAGAAAGGTACATCTCGAATGAATGCGATTTCTCGCCTCGCTACTGTCATTTCTGTCGCCTCCCTGTTCCCGCTCGCAATCCTGCCGCTCAGTGTCTCCGCTGCCGAATCCAAAGGTTCGGTGGAAGTCGTGCACTGGTGGACTTCCGGTGGCGAAAAAGCCGCTGTCGATGTGCTCAAGGCCCAAGTCGAAAAAGACGGTTTCACCTGGAAGGACGGCGCTGTCGCCGGTGGTGGCGGTGCGACTGCCATGACCGTGCTGAAAAGCCGTGCCGTTGCCGGCAACCCGCCAGGCGTAGCGCAGATCAAAGGCCCGGACATCCAGGAATGGGCGTCGACCGGTCTGCTCGACACCGACGTTTTGAAAGACGTCGCCAAGTCGGAAAAGTGGGACAGCCTGCTCGACAAGAAAGTCTCCGATACCGTGAAGTACGACGGTGATTACGTGGCCGTGCCGGTGAACATTCACCGCGTGAACTGGCTGTGGATCAACCCGGAAGTCTTCAAGAAAGCCGGCATCACCAAGAATCCAACCACCCTCGAAGAGTTCTACGCAGCCGGCGACAAGCTGAAAGCGGCGGGCTTCATTCCCCTCGCCCACGGCGGTCAGCCTTGGCAGGACAGCACCGTGTTCGAAGCCGTGGTGCTCTCGGTCATGGGCGTGGATGGCTACAAGAAAGCCCTGGTCGATCTCGACAACAAAGCGCTGACCGGCCCGGAAATGGTCAAGGCGCTCACCGAGCTGAAGAAAGTCGCGACCTACATGGACGCGGACGGCAAAGGTCAGGACTGGAACCTCGAAGCGGCCAAGGTCATCAACGGCAAGGCCGGCATGCAGATCATGGGTGACTGGGCCAAGTCCGAATGGACCGCCGCCAAGAAAGTCGCCGGCAAGGACTACGAGTGCGTAGCGTTTCCGGGCACCGACAAGGCGTTCACCTACAACATCGACTCGCTGGCCGTGTTCAAGCAGAAGGACGCAGGCACTGCGGCCGGTCAGCAGGACATCGCCAAAGTCGTGTTGGGTGAGAACTTCCAGAAAGTCTTCAGCATCAACAAAGGCTCGATCCCGGTGCGCAACGACATGTTGAACAACATGGACAAGCTCGGCTTCGACTCCTGCGCACAGACCGCTGCCAAGGACTTCCTGGCGGACGCCAAGTCCGGCGGCCTGCAACCAAGCATGGCGCACAACATGGCGACCACGCTGGCGGTGCAGGGCGCGTTCTTTGACGTAGTCACCAACTACATCAACGACCCGAAAGCCGACCCGGCCGATGCGGCGAAGAAACTCGGCGCGGCGGTTCAGTCGGCCAAGTAATGCTTGGCCCTGTAGGAGTGGGCGTTTGTGGTGAGGGGATTCATCCCCGATGGGTTGCGAAGCGACCCCGGAAAGTTGCAGCGGCGCAGTGTCTGAAATACCGCATGTAATGATTTCGCGACTGCTGCGCAGTCGATCGGCGATAAATCCCCTCGCCACAGGGCTCACTTCTGCAAGGGAATGCTTTCGTAAACCCTTATTGTGGATTTCCCCATGAGTTCTGTTGCTGTGTTCAGCAAGGCCTCGCCGTTCGATGCGTTGCAGCGCTGGCTACCGAAACTGGTGCTGGCGCCGAGCATGTTCATCGTGCTGGTGGGCTTCTATGGCTACATCCTGTGGACGTTCATTCTGTCGTTCACCACCTCGACCTTCCTGCCCAACTACAAGTGGGCCGGTCTGGCGCAATACGCGCGGTTGTTCGACAACGATCGCTGGTGGGTGGCGAGCAAGAACCTCGCCGTGTTCGGCGGCATGTTCATCGGCATCACTCTGGTGATCGGCGTGTTGCTGGCGGTGTTCCTCGACCAGCGCATCCGTCGCGAAGGCTTTATCCGCACCATTTACCTGTACCCGATGGCGCTCTCGATGATCGTCACTGGTACCGCGTGGAAATGGCTGCTCAACCCGGGCATGGGCCTGGACAAATTGTTGCGTGACTGGGGCTGGGAAGGTTTCCGTCTGGACTGGCTGATCGACCCTGATCGCGTGGTCTACTGCCTGGTGATTGCCGCTGTGTGGCAAGCCTCGGGCTTCATCATGGCGATGTTCCTCGCCGGCCTGCGTGGCGTCGATCAATCGATCATCCGTGCTGCGCAGATCGACGGCGCGAGCATGCCGCGCATCTACTGGAAAGTCGTGCTGCCAAGCCTGCGTCCGGTGTTCTTCAGTGCGGTGATGATCCTCGCGCACATCGCTATCAAGAGTTTCGACCTCGTTGCGGCAATGACCGCCGGCGGTCCGGGTTATTCCTCCGACCTGCCAGCGATGTTCATGTATTCCTTCACCTTCAGTCGCGGCCAGATGGGCATGGGCTCGGCCAGTGCGATTCTGATGCTCGGTGCGATCCTCGCGATCATCGTGCCTTACCTGTACTCCGAGCTGAGGACCAAGCGTCATGACTAGTCTTGCTGCCAAACCCGCTATCAGCTTGAGCCGCATCGCGATCTACGCGGTGCTGATCCTTGCGGTGTTTCTGTATCTGGTGCCGCTGGTGGTGATGTTGCTGACCAGCTTCAAGACCCCGGAAGACATCAGCACCGGCAACCTGTTGAGCTGGCCGACCGTGGTCAGCGGCATTGGCTGGGTCAAGGCCTGGGCCACGGTTGACGGCTACTTCTGGAACTCGATCAAGATCACCGTGCCGGCGGTAATCATCTCGACCTCCATCGGTGCGTTGAACGGTTACGTGCTGTCGATGTGGCGCTTCCGTGGTTCGCAGTTGTTCTTCGGTCTGTTGCTGTTCGGCTGCTTCCTGCCGTTCCAGACCGTGCTGCTGCCAGCCTCGTTCACCCTCGGCAAGATGGGCCTGGCGAGCACCACCACCGGCCTGGTCTTCGTGCACGTGGTCTACGGCCTGGCGTTCACCACGCTGTTCTTCCGCAACTACTACGTGAGCATTCCCGATGCGCTGGTCAAGGCTGCGCGTCTGGATGGCGCGGGTTTCTTCACGATTTTCCGCCGCATCATTCTGCCGATGTCGACGCCGATCATCATGGTCTGCCTGATCTGGCAGTTCACCCAGATCTGGAACGACTTCCTGTTCGGTGTGGTGTTCTCCAGCGGTGATTCGCAACCGATCACCGTGGCGCTGAACAACCTGGTCAACACCAGCACCGGCGCCAAGGAATACAACGTGGATATGGCAGCGGCGATGATCGCCGGCCTGCCGACCCTGCTGGTCTATGTGGTCGCAGGCAAGTATTTCGTGCGCGGGCTGACGGCCGGCGCGGTCAAGGGGTAATCATGGCTACGCTTGAACTTCGCAACGTAAACAAGACCTACGGGGCCGGCCTGCCGGACACCCTGAAGAACATCGAACTGTCGATCAAAGACGGTGAATTCCTGATCCTCGTCGGCCCGTCGGGCTGCGGCAAATCGACCTTGATGAACTGCATCGCCGGTCTGGAAACCATCACCGGCGGCGCGATCATGATCGGTGATCAGGATGTCAGCGGCATGAGCCCCAAGGATCGTGACATCGCCATGGTGTTTCAGTCCTACGCGCTGTACCCGACCATGAGCGTGCGCGAGAACATCGAGTTCGGCCTGAAGATCCGCAAGATGCCCCAAGCAGCGATCGACGAAGAAGTCGCCCGCGTGGCCAAGCTGTTGCAGATCGAACACCTGCTCAATCGCAAGCCGGGCCAGCTCTCCGGTGGTCAGCAACAGCGCGTGGCGATGGGCCGTGCCTTGGCGCGGCGGCCGAAGATCTATCTGTTCGACGAACCGCTGTCGAACCTCGACGCCAAGCTGCGCGTCGAGATGCGTACCGAAATGAAACTGATGCACCAGCGCCTCAAAACCACCACGGTCTACGTGACCCACGACCAGATCGAAGCGATGACCCTGGGCGACAAGGTCGCGGTGATGAAGGACGGCATCATTCAGCAGTTCGGTACGCCGAAAGACATCTACAACAACCCGGCCAACCTGTTCGTGGCGAGCTTCATCGGTTCGCCGCCGATGAACTTCATTCCCCTGCGTTTGCAGCGCAAGGACGGTCGTCTGCTGGCGCTGCTCGACAGCGGCCAGGCGCGCTGCGAATTGCCGATGAGCATGCAGGACGCCGGGCTTGAAGATCGCGAAGTGATCCTCGGCCTGCGCCCGGAGCAGATCGTGCTGGCGAACGGCGAGGGCAATGGTCTGCCAAGCATCCGCGCCGAAGTGCAGGTCACCGAACCGACCGGTCCGGACACCCTGGTGTTCGTCAACTTGAACGACACCAAGGTCTGCTGCCGACTGGCGCCGGACGTGGCACCGCAAGTGGGCGAAAGCCTGACGCTGCAGTTCGATCCATCGAAAGTGTTGTTGTTCGATGCCAATACCGGTGAGCGCCTCGGCACTGCCGGCCAACCGCAGACCGATGCGCGGTCTGCGAACGTCGCCCAGTTCAAGGGGCGCTGAGGAACAAATGTGGGAGCGAGCCTGCTCGCGAAAGCGGTCTGACATCCAGCATTGATGTCGCCTGTTCCACCGCATTCGCGAGCAGGCTCGCTCCCACAAAGGAGCACGCGGTGTCCGGCCTGTCGAGCACTGCAATTTATGTAAACCGCGTTAGATAAAAACAGTTAATAACAATAAAGACGAGGATGTAGGGATGAAAAAGAAACACGTCAATGCCCGGTTGATCTGCCAGGTTTCTGCGGCAGCTGCACTGGTGCTGGCCGGTAATGCAATGGCGGCGGATGCGTTCAGCTCCGACTCCAAGTGGATGACCGGCGACTGGGGCGGCGAGCGCACCAAGCTGATCGAGCAGGGTATCGACATCAAGGCCGACTACGTTGGCGAGATGGGCGCCAACCTGAACGGCGGCTACAACGACGACAAGACCGCGCGTTACGCCGACCAGTTCGGTCTGGGCGTGGCCCTCGACCTGCAGAAACTGTGGGGCTGGGACAACACCCAGGCGAAGATCCAGCTGACCAATCGTAACGGTTACAACATCTCCAACGACCGCGTTGGCGATCCGCGTGCCGGCACCCTCAGCTCCTCGCAGGAAGTCTACGGCCGTGGCCACATGGTGCGTCTGACCCAACTGTGGATCCAGCACCAGTTCTTCGACAACAAGCTCGACGTCAAGGCCGGTTACTTCGGCGAAGGCGAAGACTTCAACACCTTCCCGTGCGACTTCCAGAACCTGGCGTTCTGCGGTTCGCAAGTGGGTAACTGGGCGACCAACATCTGGTACAACTGGCCCGTCAGCCAGGCCGCGATCCGTGTGAAGTACAACATCAACGACGAGCTCTACGCGCAAATCGGTGCGTACAACCAGAACCCGTCGCAACTGGAACACGGCAACGGCTTCAAGCTCAGCGGCAGCGGCACCAAAGGTACCGTGCTGCCGGTTGAATTGGTCTGGTCGCCGAAGGTCAACAGCCTGCCGGGCGAATACCGCGTCGGTTACTACAAGAGCACGGCCGATGCCGACGACGTTCGCGAAGACGTCAACGGTCTCGATGCGGCAACCACCGGTGATGACTACAAGTCGCACAACAGCAAAAGCGGTTACTGGTTCGTTGCGCAACAGCAACTCACCAGCCACAACGGTGATGCCACTCGCGGTCTGAACATCGCTGCCAACGCGACTTTCCACGACAAGGACACCAACTTCATCGACAACTACCAGTCGGTGATGTTTGTCTACAAAGGCCCGTTCGATGCGCGTCCGAAAGATGACATCGGTATTGGCGCTGCGCGTATCCACGTCAACAAGGACGTCAAGCGCAATGCTGAACTGCTGAACGCTGCCAACGGTGTGTCCGACTACGACAACGCCGCGTTCTCGCCGATTCGTGAGACCGAGTACAACTACGAACTCAACTACGGCATCCATGTCACCAACTGGCTGACCGTGCGTCCCAACCTGCAATACATCACCCATCCGGGCGGTGTGGATGAAGTCGATAACGCTTTGGTCGCTGGCCTGAAAATTCAGTCAACGTTCTGACGCGTCTGCGATAAGCTCCTCTCTATGTGCGCATTTTGCGGACAGCCAAGGCTGTCCGCTTTTTTTTGTGACACAGGTCAGATGTGTTGCTTGATGATTTTTTGTGGCTGGAGAATTTTTTGTGGCGAGGGGATTCATCCCCGCTGGGCTGCGAAGCGGCCCCAAATCCTACAAGCACAATCTGGCTGATACACCTCGGTGAATGGTATTCAGGGCCGCTTCGCGACCCAGCGGGGATGAATCCCCTCGCCACAAAGTGCTATGCAAGGCTTTTGGATTGATAAGTACCCCATGATTTTCAGGACCGTAGCCAATGCATGAGCATCCGCTGCAACGCTTCTTCAAATCCCTGCGCGAGCGACCGGTGTTCGCCTGGGAGCGCTATCAGATGCGCGACGTGTTGGTGATCGATCATCCGCTGTGTCAGGCGGTGTTCAGTCGTCAGGGCGCGCAGTTGCTGCATTTTCAGCCGCGCGGGCAGAAGCCGTGGTTGTGGTGCGCGGCGAAGTGGCCGCATGTCGGCGCGATTCGCGGTGGCGTGCCGGTGTGCTGGCCGTGGTATGGCCGTCATCCGAGCGAAAACGCGTGGCCGTCCCATGGTTGGGCGCGACTGCTCGACTGGAAACTGCTCGACAGCAGCAGCGCCGAGGATGGCGTGCGCCTGCACTGGCAATTACAGCTGTGCGACTGGCAGGTTGACCTGCATGCGCACCTTGGCGAACGCATGGAATTACGCCTGAGCACCGAGCATCAGGACGACATGCCGTGCCAGTTGAGCCAGGCTTTGCACGCTTACTGGCGTATAGGCGATGTTGGTGAGATAGCGCTGTCTGGGCTCGAAGGCGCGCAGGGTTATGATCAGTTGAATCGTCAGGTTTGCCAGCAGGAAGGCGAGTTGCGAGTCGATGGCGGCTGTCAGCGGGTGTTCCAGCACGACGGCGAATTGCAGCTCAAGGATCACGCCTGGCAGCGCGAGTTGTGCATCGATACCGGTGACAGCGGCGACACCGTCGTCTGGCATCCCGGCGCGCGGCCGTTGCTGGGGGTGAGCTGGGACGAGGTATCGGAATTCGTTTGCGTAGAAGCAGCAGCGGGCGGCACCGACAGCCTGCACCTGGCGCCGGGGGAGAAGGCGCATTTGAGTTTGCAGGCGTGGGCGGCGGCTTAGTGCGTCAAGTACACCGATACCCTCACCCTAGCCCTCTCCCAGAGGGAGAGGGGACCGAATGGGGGATGCTCAAGAATTACGCCGACGTGAAAGTGCAGTTCTGAATCCATAATCGACTGGATATTTCAGGTCGATGTACCGCGCAAGACACCTCGGTCGGCTCCCTCTCCCTCCGGGAGAGGGCTGGGGTGAGGGGGCTTTTGATCTTTAGTTGAATTCATCCCCAACCGGATACCGGCTGGCATTCAAGCTCTCTTTGATCTTGCGCAGATGCGGCTGGAAATCCACCCCGCGACGCAACGTCATCCCGGTCGCCAGCACATCCAGCACGGTCAACTGAATGATCCGCGACGTCATCGGCATGTAAATGTCGGTGTCTTCCGGCAACGGAATATTCAGGCTCAAGGTACTGGCCTTGGCCAGCGGTGAATTCTCCGCCGTCAGGCCCAACACCGAAGCACCGTTCTCGCGGGCAATCCGCGCCACTTCCACCAGCTCGCGGGTACGCCCGGTGTAGGAAATGATCACGAACAGCTCACCGGTGTGCGCCACCGAAGCAATCATTCGCTGCATCAGCACATCGGCATGCGCGGTGACCGCAAGGTTGAAGCGGAAGAACTTGTGCTGCGCATCCAGCGCCACCGGGGCTGAAGCGCCGAGGCCGAAAAAATGGATCTGCCGCGCCTGGATCAACAGGTCGACGGCGCGGCTGATCAGGTTCGGGTCGAGTGCCTGGCAAGCGCTGTCCAGGGAGGCGATGGCGCTGCCGAAAATCTTCTGCGTGTACGCCTCGGGATTGTCGTCAGCCTCGACCGCGCGGCTGACATACGCCGCGCCACTGGCCAGGCTCTGGGCCAATTGCAGCTTGAGTTCGGGATAACCGCTTACACCGAACGAGCGGCAGAAACGGTTGACCGTCGGTTCGCTCACCGAGGCGGCCTGGGCGAGGGCGGCGATGCTGAAGCGGGTGGCCTGCTGCGGGTTGAGCAGGATCACCTCGGCGACCTTACGTTCGGCCTTGTTCAGCTCTTCAAGGCGACTCTGGATCTGTTCCAGTAAATTTCGCACGCGGTCCATATGGAATTCCTGATTCACCGACGCAGAGTTGCGTCGGGCTATGCAAATTGGGCCTTTGATATGGCCCGTGACGGTGGCCTATCCTACTGATGCGTCCGGGCGACCACCACTCGGATTGAGTATTCTGCGAAAATGTTGTGGTTATTACTACATTTTCCCTTGAGTGATGCCTTGAAAAAAGGTATTTGTAGCTTAACTTGATAAAAGAACAAACATCATGCCTTCCATTACGGTTGAACCGTGCACCTTTGCCTTGTTCGGCGCGCTTGGCGATCTGGCCCTGCGCAAGCTGTTTCCTGCCCTGTATCACCTTGACGGTGCCGACCTGCTGCACGAGGACACGCGCATCATCGCGCTGGCCCGTGAGCCCGGCAGCGAGCAGCAGCACATGGCGTTCATCGCCGCCGAATTGCGCCGTTACGTCGGCAAAGAGCTGAACGAAACCGTAGCCGAGCGCTTTCTCGCGCGCCTGACCTATCTGCACGTCGACTTCCTCAAGGCTGAGGATTACGTGGCGCTGGCGGAACTGGCCGGCAGCATCCAGCGCATGATTGCCTACTTCGCTACTCCGGCGGCGGTATACGGCGCGATCTGCGAGAACCTCGAGAAAGTCGGTCTGGCCGAGAACACTCGCGTGGTGCTGGAAAAACCGATCGGCTCTGACCTGGAGTCTTCGCGCAAGGTCAACGACGCCGTCGCGCAGTTTTTCCCGGAAGACCGCACCTACCGCATCGACCACTATCTGGGCAAAGAGACCGTTCAGAACCTGATCGCCCTGCGTTTCGCCAACAGCCTGTTCGAAACCCAGTGGAACCAGAATTACATCTCCCACGTGGAAATCACCGTGGCCGAGAAGGTCGGCATCGAAGGCCGTTGGGGCTATTTCGACAAAGCCGGCCAGCTGCGCGACATGATCCAGAATCACCTGTTGCAGCTGCTCTGCCTGATTGCCATGGATCCGCCGGCCGACCTGTCCGCCGACAGCATCCGTGACGAGAAAGTGAAAGTGCTCAAGGCGCTCGCGCCGATCAGCCCGGAAGGCCTGACCACACAAGTGGTGCGCGGCCAGTACATCGCCGGCCACAGCGAGGGGAAATCCGTTCCGGGTTACCTCGAAGAACCGAATTCCAACACCCAGAGCGACACCGAAACCTTCGTCGCCCTGCGTGCCGACATCCGCAACTGGCGCTGGGCCGGCGTGCCGTTCTACCTGCGTACCGGCAAGCGCATGCCGCAGAAGCTGTCGCAGATCGTCATCCACTTCAAGGAACCGTCGCACTACATTTTCGCCCCGGAGCAGCGTCTGCAGATCAGCAACAAACTGATCATCCGCCTGCAACCGGACGAAGGCATTTCCTTGCGCGTGATGACCAAGGAGCAGGGCCTGGACAAGGGCATGCAACTGCGCAGCGGCCCGCTGCAACTGAATTTCTCCGACACCTGGCGTAGCGCGCGGATCCCCGATGCCTATGAGCGGTTGTTGCTGGAAGTGATGAACGGCAATCAGAACCTGTTTGTCCGTAAAGATGAAATCGAAGCCGCGTGGAAGTGGTGTGACCAGCTGATCGCCGGGTGGAAGAAATCCGGCGACGCGCCCAAGCCGTATGCGGCCGGGTCGTGGGGGCCGATGAGCTCCATTGCTTTGATCACGCGGGACGGGAGGTCGTGGTATGGCGATATCTGATGTGCAACTGCCGACGGGCGTGACTGCCCGCGAATTCAACAGCCCGGTGCTGCTCGCCGAAGGCCTGGCGCTGAACGTTGCCAAGCAACTGAGCGACGCCATTGCTGCACGCGGCAACGCGGTGCTGGTGGTGTCCGGCGGGCGCAGCCCGGTAGCGTTCTTCCAGCACCTGGCCAAGCAGGAGCTGGACTGGTCGAAGGTCGTCGTGACCCTGGCCGACGAACGCTGGGTACCGGTTGAACATGCCGACAGCAATGCCGGCCTGCTCAAGCAGTATCTGCTCAAAGGCCCGGCAGCCAAGGCGCAGTTCCTCAGCCTCTACAGCGCGGCGGCCAACGTCGAGCAGGCTGCGGAACAGGCCGATCGCTTGCTCGCGGAATTGCCGCCGATTGACGTGCTGGTGCTGGGCATGGGCGATGACGGTCACACCGCGTCGCTGTTCCCCGACAGCCCGAACCTCGGCGAAGCCCTGCAAGCCGATGGCACGCGCCGTTGCTGGCCGATGCTGGCGCCCAGCGTGCCGCGTCAGCGCCTGACCATGAGCCGCGCGCTGCTGGCCTCGGCCCGGCACAAGATTCTGTCGATTTCCGGTCAATCGAAACTGACCACCCTGAATGCCGCGCTGGCATCCGATGACGTTGCGGCCATGCCGGTGCGCGCGTTTCTGCAACCTACGTTAGAGATTTACTGGTGCCCATGAGCCAAGGAACAGCCGCTATGACAACCCCATCCCCGACCGTTTCCATGGCGGACAAAGTTGCCCTGATCGACAGTCTCTGCGCCAAGGCGCGGATTCTGCCAGTGATCACCATCGCCCGCGAACAGGACGTGCTGCCACTCGCCGACGCCCTCGCTGCCGGTGGCCTGACTGCGCTGGAAGTGACCCTGCGTTCGCAGTTCGGCCTCAAGGCCATTCAGATCCTGCGCGAACAGCGCCCGGAACTGATGACCGGTGCCGGCACCGTGCTCGACCGCAACATGCTCGCAGCGGCGGAAGCGGCCGGTTCGCAATTCATCGTCACCCCGGGCATCACTCGTGACCTGCTCGAAGCCAGCGTCGACAGCCCGATTCCGCTGTTGCCGGGCATCAGCAACGCCTCGGGGATCATGGAAGGCTACGGTCTGGGCTATCGCCGCTTCAAGCTGTTCCCGGCGGAAGTCAGCGGTGGCGTGGCGGCAATCAAGGCGCTCGGCGGCCCGTTCGGTGAAGTGAAATTCTGCCCGACTGGCGGCGTCGGCCCGGCCAATATCAAGAGCTACATGGCGCTGAAAAACGTCATGTGCGTGGGCGGTAGCTGGATGCTTGATCCGGAGTGGATCAAGAACGGCGACTGGGCGCGCATTCAGGAATGCACCGCCGAGGCCCTGGCGCTGCTGGACTGATCTTTACCCCTACACCTCGTTGTGTGCTTTACGGCTTTATGGTGCGCTTGGTCGGCGCACCTTTTTTTTGCGCTGAAAAAACTGCCGGTACATGCCGCGATACATAGTTACTGCACGCTGGCTTTTTCACGGGGTTAATCTGCGTCCATCTTATGGAAGAGAGAACGCCTCATGGACGACCGTCAGTCTCTGACCCTTACACCACAATCCCGTTATCAACCGAAGCAACTTCCCCTCGGCCGCCCCGCAGCCGATTCCCAAGTGCGCAATATCAGCCAGGGTGTCCAAGGCCTGCCGCTGATCCTGCGTCTGTCGCTGGTCGATGCGATGACCAGCGAGCCGGTCATCGGCGCGCTGGTGCGCATTCAACAGCGTGTCGATGGCGACACCAGCCTGGGCGGCAGTCAATTGACTGATAGCCATGGCATCGTCCGCTTCACCAGTGTCTATCCGGATCGACCTGCGCACGGGGCTGCTTGCCTGAAGCTGAACGTATTCATTCCCGGCGACGAAGCAGGAGCCCAAGCTCACCACGAGGCCTGGGCCGGCACCTTGCACCTCCCAGGCCGCTGCGGCTGTGAAGCTGCCGCCGAGGACGCCTTGCAGTTGGTATTGCGGCCGATCGCCGGCGCCGATCTTGAAGACGGCGCCTTCGCCAGCCTGACCCTCGGCATCGATACCTTCGCCGTGTCGGCGCAGTTGGGTCTTGAAGGCTACGAAAAAAACTCCGGTGTGCCGTTCTAGCGCAGCTGGTTCAATGCGTGGACCAACTGCTCCATCTCGCCAGCCGTGGTGGTCAGCCCCGGGGTGATGCGAATGCACGGCCCGCACGCGGCGCCGGTGCGCACCACGGTGAACAGGTTGAATTCGTTGAGCAGACGCTCGGCCATGGCCTGTTGATCGGTATGCCGGGTGAAGCGCAGCGCGGTGATCCCGCAATACAGTTGCGGGTCGTCCGGTGTCAGCACTTCGATGCCCGGCAGGTGTCGCACGGCGCTGACCCACAGGTTGCGCAGGTAATTCAGGCGAGGGCTTTTGGCTGCGGCGCCGCCGAGCGCGTCGTGCTCTTCGAACACCAGCGGCAAAGTCATCAGCGCCGGGATGTTCGGCGTGCTGTACGAGGTGCGCGCGCGGATATCGGTAATCGGGTAATGCATCTCGCCCATGTCCGGATCGATATCAGCCAGACGCTGCGGGGCGATATAGATGAAGCCAAGGGTCAGCGGTGCGCCGATCCATTTGTGCAGGTTGTAACCGGCGAAAGCGATGCCCAACGCTTGCAGGTCAAATTCAATCTGGCCGAGGGCGTGGGCACCGTCGAGGATGATGTCGACGCCGTGCTCTTTGGCCAGTGCGGCGATGGCCTGCACCGGCATGACCAGACCGGTGCGATGGGTGACATGGGTCAGCGCCATCAGTTTGAGCTTCGGGTGGCGGGTAAAAGCTTCGCGGTAGCTTTCCAGCAGGCTGTCGAAACTGGCGGGATGGTGGTGGGTAATCTCGATGACCTCAACGCCACGCTGTTGCGCCAGCCAGCGCATGGCGCCTTTGACCGTGTCGTACTCAAGATCACAGATCAGCACCTGATCGCCCGGTTGCAGGCGATTGTAATTGCGGATCAGCGATTGCAGGCCTTCGGTGGCATTGCGCGTCAGCGCCACGCTTTGCGCGCGGACGCCAATCAGTTCGGCCAGTTGCGCGCGGATTTCGAGGTTGTCGTGCTGTTCAAAGCGCTGGCGTGCATAAATCGAGTTACTGGTGTTGATCAGCTCGATGTTGCGCTGGTATTCCTCGATCACTGTGCGCGACATGCGCCCGAAGTAACCGTTTTCCAGGTTGACCGGGCCGGGCTGCACATCGTATCGGTCGGCAAAGGTTTGCCAGAAGGCTTCGTCACGGGCGCGGCGGGTGTTGTCAGGCATGGTCGGCAAGGCTCAAGAGGGAAGGGCGCGTCAGTGGCGCGGGGCGGGTTTGCCGTGTTTGGCGCGCAGCGGCTCGAGCAGGTCGGACAGGCCGTTGTGGTCGATCTCCTGCATCAACGCCAACAGGCCACCGAGTTCACCGTGGGGAAAGCCTTCACGGGCGAACCAGTTCAGATAGGGGCCAGGCAAGTCGGCAATGATCCGCCCTTTGTATTTGCCGAAGGGCATCTCGCGGGTGATCAGCAGTTCGAGTTTTTCCGGATTCATCAGCACGCTTCATCGATTCACATGACAGCCCGGAAAATACAGGCATTCTGCATGCAGGCCAAATGACAGATCATGCAAAAAACCAGCATACAGATGGTTCAATCTTTCTTAAGTCACTGAAAACAAAGATATTTTTACCTTAAGCGAAGCTGGCACGCACACTGCAATATCCCTTGCATCTTCAACCCATCGCAAGGAATTGAAAAATGACCGACATGAATAAAGAAGCCATTTCTGTACTCAACGACCTGATTGAAACCTGCAAGGACGGTCAGGAAGGGTTCAAGACTTGCGCCGAAGACATCAA
>NZ_RCNZ01000108.1:0-3400 GCF_004307525.1 Pseudomonas sp. Sample_21
TGAAGTTTTTCTGGGTGCCGACAATGCGCACACCGGTACCCACTTGCAGACCCGACGGCAGTTCGCTGTCCTGGGTCGACTGGGCACCTGGCTGACGCTTGATCTGATAGAGCAGGTCCTGGAACTCGGCACGGTCACGTTTGAAACCCGTGGTCGAGACGTTCGCCAAGTTGTTGGAAATGGTGGTCAGGTTGGTGTCCTGGGCGGACAGACCGGTTTTGGCAACCCATAGAGCCGGAAGCATTCGATTCTCCTCGTGCGCCTGTTTTACGGCGCGACGTTCTGATAATTAGCTGATCTGCAAGACCCGAGCCATGGCCTGGTCGTCGTCTTTGGCGGTGTTCATCATCTTGACGTGCAACTCGAACTGCTTGGCCAGGGCCAGCACCGAAGTCATTTCTTCCACGGCATTGACGTTGCTCGACTCAAGGAAACCCGAGACCAGTTTGACGTTGGCGTCGGCTTGCGCCGGCTGGCCGTCCTTGGTGTAAATCGAACCGTCGAGGCCTTTGTTCATGTTCTTGATGTCCGGGTTGACCAGCTTGATCCGGTCGACTTCGGCCATGACGCGGGGGCCTTCGCCCATCGCGCGAATGCTGATGGTGCCGTCTTCGCCGACTTCGACCTGCTGCTCGGGCGGCACGGCGATCGGGCCGCCATTACCGATCACCGGCATGCCGTTGCCGGCGCGCAATACGCCGAGGGCGTCGATGTTGAGGCTGCCGGTGCGCACGTAGCTTTCACCACCGCTGGGGTTTTGCACGGCGATGAAACCGTTGCCGGATACCGCGACGTCGAGTTCACGACCGGTCTGCACCAGCGAGCCCGGCGTGAAGTCGGTGGCGGGACGTTCGCTCATGGCAAACGCACGCGCCGGAAAGCTGTCACCGAACACCGGCATCGAACGCGCCTGCTCGAGGTCGCGCTGGAAGCCGTTGGTGGAGATGTTCGCCAGGTTGTTGGCATGCGCCCGCTGCGCCAGTGCGTTCTGGCTGGCGCCGGTCATTGCCACATAAAGGTACTTGTCCACTGTGTTTCCTCTGCATGCCGGACGTTTGCCGCCCACCGCTGTACTGCTCAGCCATAAGCAATTTGCAGACCAACTTTTTATTGGCGGGCGAAGGCCCGGTAAACAGGGGACTTGAGGGGATCAGAGGGGGAATCTGAAATGGGTCGAAGACGAAAAACCGGCGGTGTCATGCCGGTTAGTGGCAATCCTCAGTTCGGCGGGGGATGGAGATCCTGTGGCGAGGGGATTTATCCCCGTTCGGCTGCGCAGCAGTCGCCAAGCCTGCAATAAGGTCGCTGTGAAGGAAAAGCGGGGCGGCTTCGCCGCCCATCGGGGATAAATCCCCTCGCCACAAAGGCTCTATTTAGCTTTCGGAGGTTTTGCCAACCTCATACTCACGCAACTTGTTGGCAATCGTCGTGTGCGAAACCCCCAGCCGCTTGCCCAACTGCCGACTGCTGGGATGCTCGGAATACAACCGCTCCAGCACCGCTTTCTCGAAACGCCCGACGATCTCGTCCAGACTTCCGTCGAGGGAGAAATCGCCAAGCGGCTGACGCACGCCGTAATCCGGCAGGCGAATATGTTCGGCCTTGACCGTGCCGCCGTCGCACAGGGAAACCGCCTGGAACAGCACGTTTTCCAACTGCCGCACGTTGCCCGGCCAGTGGTAATGGCTGAGGCGATCCATCGCCGCCGGGGCCAGTTTCGGCAGCGGACAGCCGATCTGCCGACTGGCCTGATCGAGGAAATGTTCGACCAGCGGCGTCAAACCGTCGAGGCATTCGCGCAGCGGCGGAATGTGCAGCGACAACACGTTCAAGCGGTGATAGAGATCCTGACGAAACTCGCCGCGCGCGCACAATTCGGACAAGTCCACCTGGGTCGCGCAGATCACCCGCACATCGAGATAGACCTCTTCATCACTGCCGACGCGACGGAAGCAACCGTCCTGAAGAAAGCGCAGCAATTTGACCTGCAAGCGCGGGCTCATCTCGCCGACGCCATCGAGAAACAGCGTGCCGCCAGCGGTCAACTCCAGCAGGCCAAGCTTGCCCTCAGCGCGAGCGCCTTCGAAAGCGCCGGGGCCGTAGCCGAACAGTTCGGTCTCGGCCATCGACTCCGGCAACCCGGCGCAGTTGAGCGCCATCAACGGTGACTGTCCACGCGGGCTGGCGAGATGGCAGGCGCGCGCGAGCAGTTCCTTGCCGGTGCCGGTTTCGCCTTCTATTAATAGCGGTGCATCCAGCGGCGCCATGCGTCGCGCTTCGCGGACCACGGCAGCCATGACTTTCGAGCTCTGGAAGATACTGTCGAAGCCGCGAAGCTCCTGTTTGCGCACGTTGTAGATGCGCTCGCCGACCCGATCGGCGCGGTGCAGCGTCAGTACGGCGCCGGCCATGGCCTCGCTGTCATCGTGCTCCGATTGCAGCGGCGCGATGTCGGCGAGAAAGATGTCGCCCTTGACCTTGACCCGCATGCCGTTGATCCGCGACTTGTTGGCGCGCACCAGTTCCGGCAGGTCGAAATCCTCGGCGTAGCGCGACAGCGGAATCCCCGGCACCTCATCGACGCGCACGCCGAGCAACTGCGCCGCCGCGCGGTTGGCCGCAACGATCGAGCCGCCCATGTCGATCGACAACACCGGAAACTCCAGCGCGCCAAGCAGTGCGTTCAATTCCATGTGCCGGCGTTCACTGGGCATCAGCCCGACGCGCTTGACCCCAAACACCCCGCCGATCGCCTCGAACTTGGGGCGCAACGCCTGGAACTGAATGTTGATCAGGTTCGGGCAGTGCAGGTAGATCGCATTGCCATGCTCACCACCCACCTCGCCGCGTGCGACGTTGATCCCGTACGCCACCAGCAGATTGAGAATGTCGCGCAGGATGCCGATGCGGTTCTGGCAGTGGACTTTGATGCGCATAGAAAAAGGCCCGACAGGTTTGAGAGGAAAACACATGTCCTTGTGGGAGCGAGCCTGCTCGCGAAGGGGCCAGCACATCCAGTATCGATGTGTCAGACAGACCGCTTTCGCGAGCAGGCTCGCTCCCACAGGGTTCTGTGGCGCGCCCGGGGCAGATGTTTCTGTCGAGGCACGCAGATAGTTGTCAAGATTATGTGACAGCCCCTGCCCTTTTCAAACCCGCCAATCACCGTAATTGCTGATTACCCGACAAAGCGTAACGATAACTTTACGAAACTCGACGAAATTTCCTACACATGCACGGCTCAACATGCTGCGCAGCTTCGCGCTCTGGGGTATTCCTTTAGCCATCGCTGGACATAACAAAAACGAATTTCCTAGCAGGAGAGCAGCATGAAGCAGACGCAATACGTGGCTCGCGAGCCCGATGCGCAAGGTTTTATCGACTACCCCGCCGAAGAACA
>NZ_RCNZ01000003.1:0-64499 GCF_004307525.1 Pseudomonas sp. Sample_21
CGATCTGCCCGGCGCCCTTGGACGACTCTTCGTTGAGCGGGATGCGGATCATGCCATCCGGTGCGGTCATGGCTTTCGAAGTCAGACCGGTGTACTCGCCTTTGATGTCGAAGTAACGGATTTCACGGAAGTTGAACAGCTTCTCGTAGAAGTTCGCCCAGTACGCCATGCGACCGCGATAAACGTTGTGGGTCAGGTGATCGATAATCTTCAGGCCGGCGCCAACCGGGTTGCGATCAACACCTTCGATAAACACGAAGTCGATGTCGTAGATCGAGCTGCCTTCGCCGAAACGGTCGATCAGATACAGCGGCGCGCCGCCGATGCCTTTGATCGCCGGCAGGTTAAGCTCCATCGGACCGGTTTCGATGTGGATCGGCTGAGCGCCGAGTTCGAGTGCGCGGGAATAGGCCTTCTGCGAATCCTTCACGCGAAACGCCATGCCGCAAACGGACGGGCCGTGTTCGGCGGCGAAGTACGAGGCGACGCTGTTGGGTTCGTTATTGAGGATCAGGTTGATCGCGCCCTGACGATAGAGGTGCACGTTCTTGGAACGGTGGGTCGCGACTTTGGTGAAGCCCATGATCTCGAAGATCGGCTCCAGCGTGCCGGGAGTCGGCGCTGCGAACTCGATGAACTCAAAGCCCATCAGGCCCATTGGGTTTTCGTATAAATCTGCCATGGTGACGCCTCATCATTTCTTATCAATTAACCAGGGTTATTTGTCAGGAAAGTGATGTAGAGGGAGGCGCACAGGAGATGCCACGCACGCTGCGCGCGAGGAAGTCTCCGTAGATCAGTTGGAACCCGAATATCTTCATTGTCGACCCAAGGCTCTTGCGGGCGAGGCTTCTGCTGCCAGAAGACGATTATTATTGTATGCGTAAATCGATTCTACACAGCGTAACGGGACCTGTCTGCCCTCTGTATAAAATCCGCTTTTTTTCGTACGGCGCAAGAGCCATCTGCGATCTATTCTCCCCTCTGGCTCAATTGTTTATCGGGTCGGATTTCTAAACCACAGGATGTGTCCATGCCGCTGACCCGTCGAACCCGCCGCAAACGCAGGACCCGAATCGCCGTGACTGTGCTCAGCGGTCTGCTGCCGATCGTGCTGGGCAGTGGGATTCTTTATATGCAGGCAGAACGCACACTGCAGCAAAGTGCCGGGGAAACGGCCGAACAAGCGCTGCGACAGTTCGATCTAATGCTCGATAACACGGCAGAAGCCGCTCGGGTCCTGCTGCCGCTTGCCGGGAAAAATTGCGAAGAGGTGAAACTGGCCCTGCGCGAACAAGTGACCCGCCGCCCCTTCGTGCGCTCGACCAATCTGGTCTGGGACAACAATCTCTACTGCAGCTCACTCTTCGGGGCGTTCCAGGAAGCCGTCAATGCCGGGGACTATCATCAAGGCAAACTGTGGTTGATGAACGGCAATCCGGTGACGCCTGATACGGCATTGTTGATCTACCGTATCAGCGACGGTCGCGGTGGCGCATTGACCACTCTGGATGGCTATCACTTGAGCAACATCCTGCGCCTGATCGGCCGCCAGACATTACTGACGTTGCAAGTGGGCGATAACTGGCTGTCCGCCGACGGCAAAGTTCATCAGGGATCACTGCCTGCCCCGCCGGTCGCGCACAGCCTGCTGGAATCCGAGCGTTACGGCTTCAAAGTGTCGGCGGGTTTCCCCAAGGGCGAAGTCCGGCGCTACATGGCGGCTGAATACCCTCCGCTGTTCAGTCTGTTGATTTTCTTCGGTGCAATTTCCGGTGCCATTGGCCACTTCGTTCAGAAGCGATCGACCTCGCCCAGCCACGAAATGATGCGCGCACTCGAGGCCGGGGAATTCATTCCGTACTTCCAGCCCGTGGTTCACGGCGACAGCAAGCGATGGTCGGGTGCCGAAGTGCTGATGCGCTGGAATCACCCGAAAGAGGGGCTGGTACGCCCGGATCTGTTCATTCCATTTGCCGAGCACTCAGGCCTGATCGTGCCGATGACCCGCGCTCTGATGCAACAGACTGCGGCCCTGCTGGGACCACCTTCTGTGAACTTCGCCAAGCCTTTCCATATCGGCATCAACATCAGCGCCAGCCACTGCCAGGATCTGGAACTGGTCGAGGATTGTCGTGACCTCCTGGCGGCATTTGCGCCAGGCAGCGTCGAACTGGTGCTGGAATTGACGGAGCGCGAACTGATCGAGCCGAGCGACATCACGCTTCAGTTGTTTGAGCAATTGCATGCACTGGGAGTAAAAATCGCGATCGACGACTTTGGTACCGGACACTCGAGCCTTGGTTATCTGCGCACCTTCAACGTCGACTTTCTAAAGATCGATCAGAGCTTCGTGGCCATGATCGGCGTAGACGCGCTATCGAGGCATATTCTCGACTCCATCATTGAACTGTCGGCCAAACTGGACTTGGGCATTGTTGCCGAAGGTGTCGAAACTCAGGCCCAGGCTGATTACCTGACCGAGCATAACGTTAACTTTTTGCAGGGCTATTTCTACGGTAGACCGATGCCTGGCGCTGATTTCCTCGAAGCATTAACTCATCATTAAATCGCCGACACTGCCCGCCGAACAACTGCACCAAATTGATACAAAAAGTCATTGTTGTTACATGGCGACAACATCAGGATTTACTCTTGTCGCATTAACTACTACAATTTTTTCAACCTGAGCCAGACTGGCAGGTGAGCCAATTATCACCGAGTCGCTTCCAGGCTCTTGGCTTATAGCTTTGTTTGCGGTTGGTATCAGCCAAACACACTATTGGAGTAAAGATATTGTCCAGACTCGCTGAATTTCGCGCAGCTGAAAAGGCCCTTCAGGAACAGCTCAAACAGCTGGAATCGCTGAAGAACGATGCCGGGCTGAAGAAAGAAATCGAATTCGAAGAAAAGCTCCAGGGACTGATGAAAACCTATGGCAAAGGCCTGAAAGACATCATCGCCATCCTTGATCCAAACCCGGCAAAGTCCGGTCTGCAGCAGTCCGCAGCGCCCAAGACCCGCCGCGCTCGCGTGGTCAAGGTTTATCAGAACCCGCACACTGGCGAGCTGATCGAAACCAAGGGCGGCAACCATCGCGGTCTGAAAGCCTGGAAAGAGCAGTACGGTGCAGCCACCGTGGATTCATGGTTGCGCGGTTAATCTGACGCCAACAAAAAGCCCTGCCTGATGCAGGGCTTTTTTATTGACAATATCTAACAAATGAAATGATTTTCATCGAACAAGTTGGAAATTTGTGTAACGCTTCTGAATCATCAGGCTAAACATTTTGCTGCGCCATGTTACCTCGAGCGCTTGATCAAACTATCTGCTTAATCCTTTCCGGTAAGCGAACTGCTGCGAGTTAGTACGAACGTTTATAATTTCAGGCTGTTGCGCGCCGCTTCTATATCGTCGGCGCTCGCCTTATAAACGTCGGCCTGACCGGCATATGAAAGTACGTAAGCCTTGTCTGTTTCCACAGCTGCCACCAACGTTTGTGATAATACGTGTCGACCGTTCTCGGTGACCGTGCAGGTCGTCTCCAGCCCGGACAATGAGCCGAGCGCAGCCGGATGAATTCTGTTGCAGACGCTCTGATAACCACTGCGGAAGAAATCCTTCTGGATCGATTTGCGCATTTCCAGCAGCACGCCTTGCAAATTGACCTGATGCCCCGCCTCCACGTGCGTCATCGTCAACTCCATCACCATCACCTGATTGCCGTCGGCGTCGAGCTTCACCGCCCGTTGCCGCGAGACTGGCGGCGCGGTTTCCGGCAACGCTTCAACCTCCCAGCCCGTCGGCCAAGTGATACTTGGTTCGGCCATTACGGGTAAAACCACAGCCGACGACAAAGCAAAAAAAACAAACACGGATTTCAACAGTCGGATCATTGCCGGACGCACTCATGGATAGAAAGCAAAGTCTGAGCCCCGCCTTCGCGCAGGGCAAGCCCGCCTTGCATTTGGCGATGCCGGCCGGCATGCGTATCATTGCGCCCATTCACTCGCCCATTTGTTACTGGAGGGCCCATGAGCCTCAACGAACTGAACACTTTCCCCGGCGTGACTGCCACGCCAGACAGCGCAACCCGCAACTTCGTGTTCAACCACACCATGCTGCGCGTGAAGGACATCACCAAGTCGCTGGATTTCTACACCCGCGTACTGGGTTTCTCGCTGGTCGAGAAGCGTGATTTCCCGGAAGCCGAGTTCAGCCTGTACTTCCTCGCGCTGGTCGATAAATCACAGATCCCGTCCGACGACGCTGCGCGTACCGAATGGATGAAATCGATCCCGGGCATTCTCGAACTGACCCACAACCACGGCACCGAAAACGATGCCGACTTCGCCTATCACAACGGCAACACCGACCCGCGTGGCTTTGGTCACATTTGCATTTCGGTGCCGGACATCGTCGCAGCGTGTGCACGCTTTGAAGAGCTGGGTTGCGATTTCCAGAAGCGTCTGACCGATGGCCGGATGAAGAGCCTGGCATTTATCAAGGATCCGGATGGTTACTGGGTTGAAATCATTCAGCCTGTGCCGCTGTAAAAGCTGAAAGCCCCTCACCCTAGCCCTCTCCCAGAGGGAGAGGGGACTGATTGCGGGATGTTGGAGAATTACGCCGACTTGAACGATTGGCGGTGAATCCATAATCGACCGGCTCTCTCAGGTCGATGGATGACTTCAGACACCTCGGTCGGCTCCCTCTCCCTCGGGAGAGGGCTGGGGTGAGGGGTGGCTTTCCACGCGCAATAAAAAACCCATGATCGCTCATGGGTTTTTTCGTTTTCGACCTGGCAGTTACGCCGGGGCCGAAGTCCGGATCAAGTGATCGAACGCACTCAGCGAAGCCTTGGCGCCCTCGCCCACTGCGATCACGATCTGCTTGTACGGCACAGTCGTCACGTCACCCGCTGCGAAGATCCCCGAGATCGAAGTCTCGCCACGATTATCGACAATGATCTCGCCACGCGGCGACAGCTCGATGGTGCCCTTCAGCCAATCGGTGTTCGGTAGCAGACCGATCTGCACGAAGATGCCTTCCAGCTCAACCGTACGCAGCTCATCTGTGGTGCGATCCTTGTAACGCAGACCGTTGACCTTCTCGCCATTGCCGGTGACTTCAGTGGTTTGCGCACTGGTGATCACGGTGACGTTCGGCAGGCTGTGCAGCTTGCGTTGCAGCACGGCATCGGCACGCAGTTGCACGTCGAATTCCAGCAACGTTACGTGCGACACGATACCGGCCAGATCGATGGCCGCTTCAACGCCGGAGTTACCGCCGCCGATCACCGCCACGCGCTTGCCTTTGAACAACGGGCCGTCGCAGTGCGGGCAGTACGCCACGCCCTTGTTGCGGTATTCCTGCTCGCCCGGAACGTTCATTTCGCGCCAGCGCGCGCCGGTCGCCAGGATCACGCTCTTGGCTTTCAAAGTTGCACCGCTGGCGAAGTGGACTTCATGCAGCTCACCGTTCTTGCCCGGGATCAGCTTGTCGGCGCGTTGCAGGTTCATGATGTCGACGTCGTACTGCTTGACGTGTTCTTCCAGCGCCGTGGCCAGTTTCGGCCCTTCGGTTTCCTGCACGGAAATGAAGTTCTCGATGGCCATGGTGTCAAGCACCTGACCGCCAAAGCGCTCAGCCGCAACACCGGTGCGGATGCCTTTACGTGCGGCATAAATAGCCGCCGAAGCACCAGCGGGGCCACCACCAACAACCAGCACATCAAAGGCATCCTTGGCGCTGATCTTCTCGGCCTGACGCACGATGGCGCCGGTGTCGAGTTTGGCGAGGATTTCTTCCAGGCCCATGCGGCCCTGGCCGAAGTTTTCACCGTTGAGGTAGATGCTCGGCACGGCCATGATCTTGCGATCGTTGACTTCGTCCTGGAACAGCGCGCCGTCGATGGCGACGTGGCGAATGTTCGGGTTGAGCACGGCCATCAGGTTCAGCGCCTGGACGACGTCCGGGCAGTTCTGGCAAGACAGCGAGAAGTAAGTCTCGAAGCTGAACTCGCCTTTGAGCGAGCGAATCTGCTCGATGACTTCAACACTGGCTTTCGATGGGTGGCCGCCGACTTGCAGCAGGGCCAGCACCAGCGAGGTGAATTCGTGGCCCATTGGAATGCCGGCGAAACGCAGGCTGATGTCGGCTCCCGGGCGGTTGATCGAGAACGATGGCTTGCGGGCATCGTCACCGCTGTCGATCAAGGTAATCTGGCTCGAAAGACTGGCAACGTCTTTCAGCAGGTCCAGCATTTCACGGGATTTCGCACCGTCGTCGAGGGATGCAACGATCTCGATCGGTTGGGTGACCCGTTCCAGGTACGATTTCAACTGGGCTTTAAGATTGGCGTCCAACATACGGGCGATTTCCTTTATTTGAGGCGAAAAAAAGCCCGAGCGAATCTCGCCCGGGCATTTTTATTGGGCGGTGCAGCTAACTTAAGAAGGTGCGGCGTGCCGCCCTGCGTTGCATGTCACAGACTTAGATCTTGCCGACCAGGTCCAGCGACGGAGCCAGAGTGGCCTCGCCTTCTTTCCACTTGGCCGGGCAAACTTCGCCTGGGTGTGCAGCGACGTACTGAGCAGCCTTGATCTTGCGCAGCAGCTCGGAAGCGTCACGGCCAACGCCGCCATCGTTCAGTTCAACGATTTTGATCTGGCCTTCAGGGTTGATCACGAAGGTGCCACGGTCAGCCAGACCAGCTTCTTCGATCAGTACGTCGAAGTTGCGCGAGATGACGTGGGTCGGGTCGCCGATCATGGTGTATTCGATTTTGCCGATGGCTGGCGAAGTGTTGTGCCAGGCAGCGTGAGCAAAGTGGGTGTCGGTCGAAACGCTGTAGATTTCCACGCCCAGCTTCTTGAACTCAGCGTAGTTGTCGGCCAGGTCTTCCAGCTCGGTTGGGCAAACGAAGGTGAAGTCGGCTGGGTAGAAGAACACTACAGACCACTTGCCTTTCAAGTCAGCATCCGAGACTTGAACGAAGTCGCCGTTTTTGAACGCGGTAGCTTTGAACGGTTTTACTTGGCTGTTGATGATAGGCATCGATGACTCTCCGTCAGGGGTTATGAAGTTGATGGGTGGAATCCTACCCACTCACTCGACGGAAGGCTCATTGGCAAACCTGATACTGCTGATTTGTTTTCGCTATTAGCTGACTGTATTAATAGAAGAAAACGATCTCTACGCTTGCTCCGGCTTATCCATAATCCGAGCCATTCCCTGGAATGGGCTGACCTCAACATAGCGCATGGCGGATTTCATGTCCTTCCAGCCGACGTAACTCATCAACGATTTAAGATCCCAGCCGCTTTGATGCGCCCATGTGGCAAAGCCACGCCGCAGTGAATGGCTGGTGTAGTTGGCGGCGGCAATCCCGGCGCGCTGCAAGGCCTGGCGCAGCAGCGGAATGATGCTGTTGGCGTGCAAGCCCTCCTCGCTCAGATTGCCCCACCGATCAATGCTTCGGAAAACTGCGCCGCGTACCAGCGCGGCCTCGGTAACCCAGTCGATGTAAGCCTGCACCGGACACAGCTTGAGCAGCGCTGGGGCCTGATAGGTCTGTCCGAGGTTTTCCCGGTCGCCCTTGCTGCGCGGCAGATACAAAGTGATGCCCTTGCCAGCACTCGCCTGCACATGCTCGATTTGCAAACGGCACAATTCGTCGCTGCGAAAGCCGCGCCAGAAGCCCAACAGAATCAGCGCGCGATCACGATACGCCTTGAGCAAGGTCGGGCGGTCCTGTTCCTGGCGGGCCGTCTGCGCCTCCTGTTCCAAGCAATCGATCACTCGTTGCAGATCCTGCAACTGCAACGGTTCGGCCTGTTTTTCCTGCGCCGGATGCAGTGCACGAATGCCCTTGAACACCTTGCGCACCACTGGCGCCTTCGTCGGATCGGCAAAGCCCTGACTGTTGTGCCACTGCGCCAGCGCCGACAGGCGCAATTTGAGGGTGTTGATCGACAGAACCCCGGCGTGCTCCACCAGATAGCGCGCAACGCTGTCGGCAGTAGCCGGGAGAAATCCGCCCCACGTCACCTCGAAATGCTCGATAGCCATGCGATAGCTGCGGCGAGTGTTGTCCCGGGTGGCGGCTTGCAGATATCGATCGATGTCACTCATGGGCAGTTTTCTCGCTTGTGTACGGGTTCACTCATGCAGGTGCGCATTTTGCCGCCTGACATTGGGTAATACCAGTATATCCCGCGTGTTTTAATTCAAATATTTACCTATATTTTCAGCATGGTACACTGCGTACTTTAGTGGCATGTACCACAGTACGTAACCGTAGGAGTTCACATGGCCCGTGGCGGCATTACCAAAGCACTGGTGCAAATCGCGCGCACAGCGATCCTGGCTCGCGGCGAACACCCAAGCATCGATGCAGTACGCATTGAAATGGGCAACACCGGCTCGAAAACCACGATCCATCGCTACCTGAAAGAACTGGATGACGGCGCACAACCAGCAGAAGCGTCAGCCGAACCGATCGATGATGAGCTGACCGCCCTCGTCTCTCGCCTCGCCCAGCGCCTGAAAGAACAGGCGCAGGAGCCCATCGAGCAAGCCCGCGAACAGTTCGAAGAGCAACGCGAAGCACTGGAAACCGAGCTGAAACAGGTTCGCCAGGCGCTGGAAAAACTCGAGCACGATCACGACATTCAAGGCGCCGCACTGCAACGCGAATCCGAGGCGCTGAGTAACACCCGCTCGATGCTGCAAACCGAACAAACGCGCAACGCCGGTCTCAACCAGGCACTGGCCGATTTTGAATTGCGCTTGCAGGACAAGGACGAGCAGATCCGCTCACTGGAAGAAAAACACTTGCACGCTCGCGATGCGCTGGAGCATTACCGTAACGCCACCAAGGAACAGCGCGAGCAGGAACAGTCCCGCCACGAAGGGCAGCTTCAGCAGATTCAGGCGGAACTGCGTCAAGCTCAGCAGAGTGCACTGGTGCGTCAGGATGAGATCACACAGTTGCACCGTGACAACGAACGCCTGCTTACCGAAAACCGTGGCACCCAGCGCGAGCTGAATCTGGTGCAGGATCAGCTCAAGCAGAGCAATCAGCGGCAGGACCAATTGCTCGAGCAGGCGACGCGCATGGATAGCGAGCGCACCCTCCTCCAGGAACGTCTGCGCGTCGCGACGCTGGAAAGCCAGGCGCTCAAGCAGAGCGTCGACGAACAGACGCAGCTCAATCAGTCATTGGAAAAGGAGTTGCTCAAGGCCCAGGCGAGCCTTGAGGACAGCCAGCGTCTGGCGGCTGCCGTTGCGGCAGCGCCAGACTCGACCAAAGCGAAAGACGCTTAAGCGCTGACCGGCGTGCGCATGGTGACGAACTCTTCGGCGGCCGTCGGGTGCACCCCGATGGTGTCGTCGAAGTCGCGCTTGGTCGCGCCGGCCTTCAAGGCGATCGCCAGACCTTGCACGATCTCGCCAGCGTCCGGGCCGACCATGTGACAGCCAAGCACCTTGTCGGTCTTGGCGTCGACCACCAGCTTCATCAGGGTTTTCTCTTGGCAGTCAGTCAGGGTCAGCTTCATCGGCCGGAAGCGGCTTTCGAAAATCACCACTTCGTGACCACATTCACGCGCTTCTTCTTCGCTCAAACCGACTGTGCCGATGTTCGGCAGGCTGAACACGGCGGTCGGGATCATCTTGTAGTCCACCGGGCGGTATTGCTCCGGCTTGAACAGGCGCCGCGCCACGGCCATGCCTTCGGCGAGCGCAACCGGTGTCAGCTGCACGCGACCAATGACGTCGCCCAGCGCCAGAATCGACGGCTCGGTGGTTTGATACTCGTCGTCGACTTTGATGAAGCCCTTATCATCGAGCTGAACATCGGTATTTTCCAGGCCCAGATTGTCCAGCATCGGACGCCGACCGGTGGCGTAGAACACGCAATCAGCTTCGAGTACACGACCATCCTTGAGCGTCGCTTTCAAGCTACCGTCGGCCTGTTTGTCGATGCGTGCGATGTCGGCATTGAATTGCAGATCGAGGCCGCGCTTGGTCAATTCTTCTTGCAGGTGCTTGCGCACCGCCCCATCGAAACCACGCAGGAACAGATCGCCGCGATACAGCAGCGTGGTGTTGGCGCCGAGGCCATGGAAAATCCCGGCGAACTCGACCGCGATATAACCGCCGCCAACCACCAGCACACGCTTGGGCAGCTCTTTGAGGAAGAACGCCTCGTTCGAACCGATCGCGTGCTCGTGCCCCGGAATTTCGGGAATCTGCGGCCAGCCGCCGGTGGCGATCAGAATGTTCTTTGCCGTGTAGCGCTCGCCATTGACTTCGACCTCGTGCGGCCCGACGATTTTCGCGTGCGCCTCGTGCAGGGTCACGCCGCTGTTGACCAGCAGATTGCGATAAATGCCGTTAAGGCGATTGATCTCGCGATCCTTGTTGGCGATCAGCGTGGCCCAGTCGAAGTTGGCCTCGCCCAGGTTCCAGCCGAAACCGGACGCCTGCTCGAAGTCCTCGGCAAAGTGCGCGCCGTAGACCAGCAGCTTTTTCGGCACGCAACCGACGTTGACACAGGTGCCACCCAGGTAACGGCTCTCGGCCACCGCCACTTTCGCCCCGAAGCCTGCGGCAAACCGCGCAGCTCGCACACCGCCGGAACCGGCACCAATCACATAAAGGTCAAAATCGTAGGCCATTTCTATCTCCTCGGCAGGCCATCAGCATACCCGCAGTCATCCATTGGGCAAGCACTGCCATCCATATAAGGGCGGAAAATGAAAAAGCCACCCGGAGGTGGCTTTCTTTTGCAGACGAGGCAAACGCTATCAGTAAGCTTTGCCAGTCTTGTAGAAGTTTTCGAAGCAGAAGTTGGTCGCGTCGATGTAGCCTTCAGCGCCACCGCAGTCGAAACGCTTGCCCTTGAACTTGTAGGCCATCACGCAGCCGTTCTGGGCCTGCTTCATCAGGGCGTCGGTGATCTGGATTTCGCCGCCCTTGCCTGGCTCGGTCTGTTCGATCAGGTCGAAGATGTCCGGGGTCAGGATGTAGCGACCGATGATCGCCAGGTTCGACGGCGCGTCTTCCGGCTTAGGCTTCTCGACCATGCTGTGTACGCGGTAGATGTCATCGCGGATCATTTCGCCAGCGATTACGCCGTACTTGTTGGTTTCCTGCGGATCGACTTCCTGGATAGCGACGATCGAGCAGCGGAACTGCTTGTACAGCTTGACCATCTGGGTCAGCACGCCGTCGCCATCGATGTTGACGCACAGGTCGTCCGCCAGGACCACGGCGAACGGTTCGTCACCGATCAGCGGGCGGCCAGTCAGGATCGCGTGGCCCAGACCTTTCATTTCGGTCTGACGGGTGTAGGAGAACGAGCACTCGTCCAACAGCTTGCGGATGCCAACCAGGTACTTTTCCTTGTCGGTGCCCTTGATCTGGTTTTCCAGCTCGTAACTGATGTCGAAGTGGTCTTCCAGAGCACGCTTGCCACGGCCAGTGACGATGGAAATCTCAGTCAGGCCCGCGTCCAGTGCTTCTTCAACGCCGTACTGGATCAGTGGCTTGTTTACCACCGGCAGCATTTCTTTAGGCATGGCTTTGGTCGCTGGGAGGAAGCGAGTGCCGTAACCGGCTGCTGGAAACAAGCATTTCTTGATCATATAAGTCCTTGAAAAGGCTGTGTGTACGAGTTTCGAGGCAGTCTAATCAGGCGGCGTGCGCCTTACAATGCCCCGCGCTGGCTAACCGATGCCAACATAGAGAAATATTCGCGCGGATAGTTCCATCCGGGTATTTCAGCGGCGGAATCAGCGTAGCTCAAGATTCGGGCAAACAGGATCACCATACGCTTATCAGCCCCCAATGCGAGCATTTGCCGCTATCATGGCGTCTTTGAACCAGCGAACGAGAATGACCAGATGGCTGCGGTAAAAATCATCAACGGGTATGTGATCGACAAGAAAGACGGCAAGTGGACGCTGACCACCACCAACGGCGAACATATCGCCGGGCCTTTCGACAGCGAGCAGATGGCGACGGATGTAGCCTCGGTGTTCACCGATACACCTGCTTCTTCCAAGCGCCGTGGTAAAGATCAAGACTGATCCTGCCAGCACTTGCGCCAAGCCCTGCCAGAACGCAGGGCTTTTTTGTGCCTTGTTGGCAAACAAGTGGCCAATCGCTATAACCTTTTCATCGCGGCGCTGTCAGAGCAACCAGTCCCCCACTTGAAGATCACGCAACCATGAACCTGAACAAACTGCAGCCGCTTCTCGCGGTATTGGTATTGAGCGGCTGTGCCACTTCGCAGCCCACCTATCTGAACAATGGCGAACAGGGTCTGAGCATCGACTGTTCCGGCGAAGCCAACTCCTGGGCCATGTGCTACGAAAAGGCCGATGCCTCCTGCGCTGGCACCGGTTATCGCATCGTCGGGACCGATGGCACGCCGGCGCCCAAGGAAGATGACAAAACCCTGGGCGTTGACGTTGGCAATTACAAGACCCGCAACGTCGTGGTCGTCTGCAAGTAAGCCTTACATGTGGATTTCGGCGAACTTGATCCCGAGGCCACGGACGACCTCGATCAGATCGTCGAGGCGATTGAAGGACTCGACTTCGTCATTGTCATCCACCAAAAAATAGCTGCGACCTGCACTCTTCTTGAAAAACACGATCCATTCACCGGGATTCGCCGGGTTCTGGATGACATGGGTGGCAGAGATAAGGCCCTCTGCGTGGCGCTCCCGCACATGCTCTCGCTTCATCGCGACTCCATAAATGACAATGCCGCCACAGCAGGACTGTGACGGCATCGGGTGCTGATGTTCGCTAGTCTATCAGCCGGAAATACAGGCGTTCGCGGCTTTCTGTACATCGCGAGGGCGAACCGGCACGTTGGACATGCGCTCATGCAGCTTGATGCTGCTGCCGCCGGCGCGATCCTCGATATCAAACACGGCTGCCGGGCCTGACGAAAGTTTGCCGGGAACGATGACTCGTACACCGTCCTTCTGCGGCTGGACTTGCAACGCACCACGACTGTCAGCGAGCTTGTCGGTCAGACACTGCGCATACTCCTGGGGTTTTTTGCCGGAGATCACGCTCATGGTTGGCAGTGTTTCATTGATTTCGGAAACATTTGCACAACCGGCCATCGCCAGAATCAACGGCACACACACCACACCCCACTTCATATAAATCCTCCGTTAAAGACCGTCCGACAGCACAAATGCCGCTTTTCTCCGGGGCCTTGTGCATTTAACCCGCCTGCCGTGGCGAAGTTCTGTTCAAAATTTGTCAAAGCAACGCCCGACGGCCAGATAATAACCCGTGCGGGCTGATAAACTGCGCCCATCGACAAGCTATCGTTTTGATTTAGTAGAAAAAGCCCTTCTGGAGGCGCCATGAAATTCATTCACCAGCGCGAGCACCTCAACGAAGACGACATCGTCGTCATTCAATGCTCGCAGATGTGCAACATCCGTTTGATGAACGACGCCAACTTCCGCAGCTTCAAAAACGGCGGCCGTCACACCTACCACGGCGGCGCGTTCGACACGTTTCCGGCGCGTATCACCGCGCCGAGCACCGGCTTCTGGAACATCACCATCGACACCGTCAACCGCCGCGCAATCAGCGTCACGCGCAAGCCGACGCTGACCCATTCGATCAAGATCATCCGTCGTTCCAGCACTAAACTGAGCTGAGACGCGCAGCCTATTCTGAAAGGGAAACATGACCGTGGCGCAAAAAACCAAATACGTGATCAAGTACAAACTGGACGGTGAACAGCGTTTCGAGTTCGCCGAACTGGAAACCGGCACTGACGAGGAAGCGAAAGCGGCGCTGAAGAAAATGCACGCTGACGAAGAACTCAGTGAGATCAAAGTCAGCAAAGCGCTGTAACCAACACCATGCACCCAACCACGTTCGACCTGTTCGCCGACAACGAACCCGTGCAGCAACCACGCGCCGAGCAGATCGGCGAGCAATCGTGGGTGCTGCGCGGTTTTGCCTTGTCACGGGTCGAGCAACTGCTGAACGAGCTCGAAGCCATTCTCGCCGCCGCCCCGCTGCGCCACATGGTTACCCCCGGCGGCTTCAGCATGTCGGTTGGCACCAGCAGCTGCGGGCAGCTGGGCTGGATTACCGATCGCAGCGGTTACCGCTATTCCAGCGTCGATCCACTCAGCGGCTTGCCGTGGCCGTCGATGCCGGCGGTGTTTGCCGATCTGGCGCACGAGGCGGCGAAACGCGCCGGCTTCCCGGGTTTTCAGGCCGACTCCTGCCTGATCAACCAATACGTCCCCGGCGCCAAGATGTCGCTGCATCAGGACAAGGACGAAAAGGGCTATGCCGCGCCCATCGTTTCGTTGTCGCTGGGGTTGCCGGCAATGTTTCTGTTCGGCGGTTTCGAACGCAGCGATAAAACCCGGCGCATCCCGCTGCTGCATGGCGACATGGTGGTCTGGGGCGGCGTGGACCGTCTGCGCTATCACGGCGTGCTGCCAATCAAACCCGGCCATCACCCGCTCTTGGGCGAACGGCGCATCAACATCACCTTCCGCGTTGCTGGCGATCAGTAAAAGTTTGACCGCAAGGCGCGGAGTGTCGCGGGTTACGATGCTGGTTAACCTGACTCAAACAGGTCAACGGATTCCCTCTCATGGACACGCTTTCGAAGACGATCAGAACTGAAGACGATCCACGCTGGGCTGCCGTGGTTGCGCGCGATCCGCGTGCGGACGGGCAGTTTGTCTACGCAGTAAAAACCACCGGCGTTTATTGCCGACCGAGCAGCCTTGCGCGCCTGCCCAAACCGCAGAATGTCGAGTTTTTCGACACCGCCGAAATGGCCGAAGCAGCGGGATACCGGGCAAGCAAACGCGCCAGCAAGGACCAGAATGACGCGCAGCACGCGGCGATCATCGCAGCGGCCTGCCGGCAAATCGAAGCGTGCGAGACATTGCCCGCGCTCGACAGCCTCGCGGCGAGCGCCGGCCTCAGCCCTTTTCATTTCCATCGAGTATTCAAAGCTGCGACAGGCCTGACGCCCAAGGCTTACGCCATGGCGAATCGTTCACGCAAGCTGCGTGCGCGCCTGGCGGACGGCGGCTCGGTGACCGACGCGCTGTATGACGCCGGATTTAACTCCAACAGCCGTTTTTACGAATCAGCCGATCAACTGCTGGGCATGAAGCCCACCGATTACCGCGCCGCCGGGCAGAACAACGACATTCGCTTTGCCGTTGGCCAATGCTCGCTTGGGGCGATTCTGGTGGCGCAAAGCGAACGTGGGATCTGCGCGATTCTGCTCGGCGACGATCCGCATCAACTGGTCTGCAACCTGCAGGATCAGTTTCGCAAGGCCAACCTGATCGGCGCCGACCGCGAATTTGAACAGTTGATTGCCAGCGTCGTCGGCTTTGTCGAAGCACCGGCGAAAGGCCTGAACTTGCCGCTGGATATACGCGGCACCGCGTTTCAGGAGCGCGTCTGGCAGGCGCTGCGGGAGATTCCCGCAGGCCGCACCGCCAGTTATGCCGAAATCGCGCAACGTATCGGCGCGCCGACTTCGATGCGTGCGGTGGCCCAGGCTTGCGGGGCCAACCGCCTGGCGGTGGCGATTCCCTGCCACCGCGTGGTACGCAGCGATGGCAACCTTTCCGGCTACCGCTGGGGCGTCGAGCGCAAACGCCAACTGCTTGAGCGCGAACTCAACGATTGACGTCGACCACCACCCTGCCCCGCAGTTTCCCGGCGAGCAGTTTGGGCGCAGCCTCAAGGGCTTCGCTCAAACTGATTTCGTGACTGATCAATTGCAGCAATGAGATATCCAGATCCTTGGCCAGCCGGTCCCAGGCCTCGATACGGCGTGCTTTGGGCTGGGTCACGCTGTTGATTCCAGCCAGCGTCACGCCGCGCAGAATGAACGGCGCTACCGAGGCCAGGAAATCCATGCCTTGCGCCAACCCGCATGCCGCAACCACGCCTTCCGAACGCGTGCTGGCGCAAGCGTTGGCCAATGTATGGCTGCCGACCGAATCGACCACCGCCGCCCAACGCTCCTTCGCCAATGGCTTGCCCGGTTCGGACAAGGTGGCGCGATCGATGATTTCGGCAGCGCCCAATTGCTCCAGATATTCATGCTCGGACACGCGGCCGGTGGATGCCACCACGCGGTATCCCAACTTGCTGAGCAAGGCGATGGCAAAGCTGCCGACCCCGCCGTTGGCGCCAGTGACCAACACTTCACCGTGATCCGGCGTCACGCCATGGCGCTCCAGCGCCAGAATGCACAGCATCGCCGTGTAGCCGGCGGTGCCGATGGCCATGGCTTGCGCCGGGGTGAAAGCTTCGGGCAGTGGAATCAGCCAGTCACCGTTGAGCCGGGCCTTTTGCGCCAGTCCGCCCCAGTGGCTTTCACCGACGCCCCAACCGTTGAGCAGCACCCGATCGCCCGTCTTGAAATCTCCATGCGTACTGGACTCGACGGTCCCCGCTAGGTCGATCCCCGGCACCATGGGAAACTTGCGCACCACCGGGCTGCTGCCGGTAATCGCCAGGCCGTCTTTGAAATTCAGGGTGCTGTACGCGACGTTCACGCTGACATTGCCTTCGGGCAGTTGCTGCTCATCGATTTGCTGCAGGTTGGCGCGATAACCGCTGTCGTCTTTGTCGATCAGAATGGCATTGAACATGACGGCCTCTCGAAAATGATTTGAAACAAGCATGCCTTGAAATAGCACATCGCAACACATTGCCACACTCGACTTTCGCCAAGCCACCCGCACCGACGCTGAAAAACTGCACGTGATGTTCAGAATTTCAGACTGGCCCCGCATCCGGGTTTGCTGTTAAAAAACGCGTGCCGTCCCTGCCCGTTTCATCGTTCGGAGATTTGCTATATGAGCCAGTGGCCAGACACCCGCATCCTTGATCTTCTCGGTATCGAACTGCCGATCATCCAGGGCCCGATGGCCGGTGCGACCAACTCTTCGATGGTGATTGCCGTGTGCAATGCCGGCGGCCTCGGTTCAATGCCGGCAGCGATGCTGAGTAGCGAGCAACTGCGCGAAGAACTGAAGACGATTCGCCAGCACACCACCAAGCCGTTCAACGTCAATTTCTTCTGCCACCAGCCACCGGCGCCAGATGAACAGCGAGCCCGGGACTGGAAAAATCTGCTCGAACCTTACTACCGCGAACTCGGTGCCGATTTCGAGGCGCCGACGCCAGTGTCCAATCGCGCACCGTTTGACGAGGCCGCGTGTGCCGTGCTCGAAGAATTCCGTCCCGAAGTGGTGAGTTTTCATTTCGGGCTGCCGGAGAAAAATCTGCTCGATCGGGTCAAGGCGACCGGGGCGAAAATCCTTTCGTCTGCGACTACGGTCGAAGAAGCGATCTGGCTGGAGCAACACGGCTGCGATGCGATTATCGCCATGGGTTATGAGGCCGGTGGCCATCGCGGGATGTTTCTCAGCGATGATCTGAGCACCCAGGTCGGCACCTTCGCCCTGGTGCCGCAGGTGGTCGACGCGGTGAAAGTGCCGGTGATCGCGGCGGGCGCGATCAGCGATGCGCGGGGTGTTGCAGCGGCGTTGATGCTCGGCGCCTCGGCGGTGCAAGTTGGTACGGCGTACCTGTTCACGCCGGAAGCCAAAGTCAGCGCCTCACACCACAAGGCCCTGCGCACCGCCAAGGAAAGCCAGACCGCCATCACCAACATTTTTACCGGACGCCCGGCACGGGGCATTGTCAATCGGGCGATGCGTGAACTCGGCCCGATGTCAGCGCAGGCGCCGGCCTTCCCCTTGGCTGGCGGTGCGCTGATGCCGCTGCGGGCCAAGGATGACGCCGATTTTGCCAACCTCTGGGCCGGACAGGCGCTCAAGCTCGGCAAGGATATCGGCAGCGCTGAACTGACCCGGCAACTCGCCGAAGGCGCCTTGGCGAAACTCAACCGTCATTGAATTTACGCGGCGAGCGGATTTATTCCCTCGCCACTTGGCGACGTATCGCTATATATTTCCGTATACAGCGATTGCGCCCGTGTATCGGCGTTATCCAAAGCAAAGCATTTACCGCGGATCACGGAGCCTTTACATGACACTTGCTGCCACACGCCTCGCCCCTGTCTGCCTCGCCTCATTCCTAGCATTTTTCAGCATCGGCGCCGCGCAAGCTGACGAAGTGCAAGTGGCGGTCGCCGCCAACTTCACCGCGCCAATCCAAGCCATCGCTGCCGACTTCGAAAAAGACACCGGCCACAAACTGGTCGCCGCTTACGGCGCCACCGGCCAGTTCTACACCCAGATCAAAAACGGTGCGCCCTTCCAAGTGTTCCTCGCTGCTGACGACGCGACCCCGGCAAAGCTTGAGCAGGAAGGCGAAACCGTCAAAGGTTCGCGCTTCACCTACGCCATCGGCACGCTAGCGCTGTGGTCAGCGAAAGAAGACTACGTAGATGCGCAGGGCGCAGTGTTGAAAACCAACCAATACCAACACCTTGCGATCGCCAATCCAAAAGCTGCGCCATACGGTCTCGCCGCCACCCAGGTGCTGGAAAAACTCCAGTTGAGAGAAGCCACGAAAAGCAAAATCGTCGAAGGCCAGAACATCACGCAGGCCTACCAGTTTGTCTCCACCGGCAACGCCGAACTGGGCTTCGTCGCCCTGTCGCAAATCTACAAGGACGGCAAAGTCAGCAGTGGCTCGGCATGGATTGTCCCGGCCGCTCTGCATGATCCGATCAAACAGGACGCGGTGATCTTGAACAAGGGCCGGGACAGCGCCGCTGCCAAGGCGCTGGTCGATTACCTCAAAGGGCCGAAAGCCGCTGCGGTGATCAAATCCTTCGGATATGAACTGTAAATGTCGCTGACCAGTGCCGACTTCGCCGCGATCTGGCTGACCCTGAAACTGGCGTCACTGACCACTGCGATCCTGCTGGTGATCGGCACGCCGATCGCGCTGTGGCTATCGCGCACCTCGTCGTGGTTGCGCGGGCCGATCGGCGCCATCGTTGCCCTGCCGCTGGTGCTGCCGCCGACGGTGATCGGTTTTTATCTGCTGCTGGCGCTGGGGCCGCACGGTTTTCTCGGTCAGTTCACTCAATGGCTGGGGCTGGGCACGTTGACGTTCAGTTTCACCGGGCTGGTCATCGGTTCGGTGATCTACTCCATGCCGTTCGTGGTGCAACCGCTGCAAAACGCTTTCTCGGCGGTTGGCACCCGCCCGCTCGAAGTCGCGGCGACCTTGCGCGCCAATCCCTGGGACACGTTCTTCAGCGTGATCCTGCCGCTGGCGCGCCCCGGCTTCGTCACCGCAGCGATCCTCGGCTTCGCCCACACCGTGGGTGAGTTCGGCGTGGTGCTGATGATCGGCGGCAACATCCCCGACAAGACCCGCGTGGTCTCGGTGCAGATTTACGACCATGTCGAAGCGCTGGAATATGCCCAGGCGCACTGGCTGTCCGCGGCGATGCTGGTGTTTTCGTTTCTGGTGTTGCTGGCGCTGTACTCCAGCCGCAAGACCCGCGCAGGCTGGAGCTGATCGATGATTGATGTACGCCTGAAACGCACTTATCCGGGGTTTGAACTGGATGTCGACCTGCAAGTGCCGGGCCGCGGCGTCACCGCGCTGTTTGGTGATTCCGGCTCGGGCAAAACCACCTGTCTGCGCTGCATCGCCGGGCTGGAGCGCGCCGAGGAGGGTTTTGTGCAGATCAACGACGAGATCTGGCAGGACAGTGCCAAGGGCATTTTCGTCCCGCCGCACAAGCGTGCGCTTGGCTATGTGTTTCAGGAAGCCAGCCTGTTCCCGCATCTTTCGGTGCTGGCCAATCTGGAGTTTGGTCTCAAACGCATCGCCAAGTCGCAACGCCGGGTCGATATGAACCAGGCCACAGAACTGCTCGGTATCAGCCATTTGCTCGAGCGTCATCCACAGCATCTGTCCGGCGGCGAACGACAGCGCGTCGGCATCGCCCGCGCCCTGCTGACCAGCCCGAAACTGTTGCTGATGGACGAACCGCTGGCGGCTCTCGACAGTCGGCGCAAAAGCGAAATCTTGCCGTACCTGCAACGCCTGCATGACGAACTGGATATTCCGCTGCTGTACGTCAGCCATGCGCAGGATGAAGTCGCGCGTCTGGCCGATCATTTGGTATTGCTCCGTGATGGCAAAGCCCTCGCCAGCGGCCCGATCGGCGAGACCCTCGCACGCCTGGATCTGCCCTTGGCAATGGGCGATGACGCCGGGGTAATCATCGAAGGCCAGGTCAGCGCCTACGACGCCACCTATCAATTGCTCAGCCTGCAACTGCCGGCCACTGCAATGAACATTCGCGTCACCCATGCGCCGATGGCCGTGGGCCAGGCTCTGCGCTGCAAAGTGCACGCGCGTGACATCAGCCTGGCGCTGAACAATGATGCAGCCAGCAGCATTCTCAATCGTCTGCCGGTTACGGTGATCAGTGAACAGGCGGCTGACAACAGCGCCCATGTGCTCATCCGTCTCGATGCCGGTGGCACACCGCTGCTGGCGCGGATCACCCGCTTCTCCCGTGATCAATTGGCCGTGCATCCGGGCCAGCGTCTGTGGGCACAGATCAAGGCGGTGGCGGTGCTCGCGTAAATCATTCGGCACGACGGCCGGCGCCTGCGGTCAATCAGTTACAGACTGCCGTATGACCGAAGGAAACCGCCATGCCCGATACCGTGCTGACAGATGCTCTGCCCGCCGATCTGCATTACGTCGATGACACTCAGCCTGGTATCACCCGGAAAAAACTGCGCGGCAAGTTCGTCTATTTCGAACCGTCGGGCCAGCGCATCACCGACCCGGACGAAATCAAACGCATCAATGCCCTCGCGGTACCACCGGCCTACACCGATGTATGGATCTGCGCCGACCCGTGCGGCCATTTGCAGGCCACCGGCCGTGATGCACGCGGGCGTAAACAGTACCGTTATCACGCCCGCTGGCGCGAAGTGCGCGCCGCCGACAAATACTCGCGCCTGCGCGACTTCGGCATGGCCCTGCCCAAACTGCGGCGCAAGCTCGAGGCGCTGCTCGATGAGCCGGGCTTCAGCCGCGACAAGGTCATGGCCACGGTGATTACCTTGCTCGACGCCACGCTGATCCGCGTCGGCAATACTCAATATGCGCGGGACAACCGCTCCTATGGCCTGACCACGTTGCGTAGCCGCCACGTCGAGGTCAACGGCAGCGCGATCCTGTTCCAGTTCCGTGGCAAGAGCGGCATCGAGCACCAGATCACCGTCAAGGATCGTCGCCTGGCGCGAATCATCAAGCGCTGCCTGGAGATCCCCGGGCAGAACCTGTTTCAGTACCTTGATGAAAATGGCGAACGGCACACCGTCACCTCCTCCGACGTCAATGCCTATCTGCAAAAGCTCACCGGCGCGGCGTTCACCGCCAAGGACTATCGCACCTGGGCGGGCAGCGCCCTGGCGTTGTCGGTGCTGCGCGAGTTGCAGCATGAGTCGGAAACCGAAGCCAAGCGCCATGTGGTAGAAGCGGTGAAGAACGTCGCCAAACAGCTGGGCAACACGCCGGCGGTGTGCCGCAAGTGCTACATCCACCCCGCAGTGGTCGAACATTTCATGCTCGGCGCCCTCGCCGAACTGCCCCGTCCGCGCGTGCGCAAAGGCCTGCGCGCCGAGGAAGTAGCCTTGGCGATGTTTCTCGAGCGGATGTGTGAGGTAAGCGAGGCGTCTTGATCTCCAGCGTAACGCTCGCTCCAAAGGTTTCGCCGACGAGTTGAACTGGGTATTTTTTGCACGATCACACAGGTCTTCTATAGTTGATCTGAAGGTTCGCGCCACGCGGACTTTTTGTTGCAACTCAGCCGTTTCAGCGAACGGAGGTGTTTCATGTCCGAAAAAGAGTCCATCACCACCCTCCTCACCCTGCTCGACGCCCGCCAGGCGCGCCTCGCAGCCGCCTGTAAAGAAATTGCCGACTGGGTTGATCATCAGGGCGGGCATCCGACAGCGTTGCGCATTCGCGACCGGCTGCACGACATCGAAAAAGATGCGCCGCTGATTCGCGATACGCTCTCGACGCTCAAACCGATCGACCGGCCGTTGCCACGGTTCAGATAGGCCTCAGCGTAGAGGTCCTCTCTGCATCGGCGCAGAGAGGACGCCGATTGGTACTTTTCCGACCGACTCAGTCGCCCTTGCCCGTACGGCCGCCTCCATGGCTGTGCTGCCCGCCGACGCGTGCCTTCTCGGCCCGATCAACTTTCACGTTGACTGGACTCTCGCCTTTCTTGCCGGCTTCCTTGATTTTCTGTGGGTCTTCAGCGAACGGTTGATCCTTGTGATGATTGTTCATCTCAATGTCCTCAGAATAATTATATACATACACTTAACAGACTCTAGTTTCAGCCGATTACAGTTCAACTTCGCACCGACAAATGGTCAGAAATCCGAAGCGAAGCGGTAACAAGCTTCAACCTCTCTTGCACATCAACCAGCAACTTGAAAAGTTATACGAAGCGGCGCAGAAAACCGCAGGCTGTATAAGTTTCATCACAAAGTTACCGTTCATCGGCCTGAGGAAAAATTTTCAAAACATTTTTCGCCGGCTCGTAATCGGAGTAGATGTCCGGTGCGACAACGGACATAACTAGCGAAACGTTAATTGATATCGGAGAGCTATCATGACCACAGGAAATAAAAATCCAGGTAACTTCGCAAACGATCGTGAAAAGGCATCTGAAGCCGGCAAGAAAGGCGGTCAGTCGTCGGGCGGCAACTTTGCCAATGATCGTGAAAAAGCATCCGAGGCTGGCCGCAAAGGCGGGCAGAACAGCCACGGCGGCGGTCGCAAGTCCTGAGCAAGCGGTACAAGGGCAGCCTCGCTGCCCTTTGAAATCAGCTGATGGAGCGTAATCATGAGAACGGTACCGGCTTTTGCACGAGGCGAAGTGCAACGAAACAAGGGAGCGGAAGTGTATCCCGAAGCAGCGCGCAGTTCGCACGTGACCAGGTCGGACAGTCCGTCGGTGTCACCTTGTGTCGAACGACAGCAAATCAGTCCAAGGCACCGGGAAAGTGTTCAGCAGGAATGTTATGAACGCCGGGAACTTGCAGTAAATTCTGAAAACTCCCGGACACCGGATACAACGCCGACTTATGAGCGCTCCTCTTAGCACAAAGGTCTAACTTGTAGTCACAAGACAAGCCAGACCAACTAAAGCAAACGACATCAGTAAACTTTATGAGCATTTCGCGAACAACGACGGCACGTAGTTTGTGCATCCTTGATTCGCCGAGTGCCTATATAAAGAAAATGAGGAAGTTTGAAATGGCACAAGATAAACAACAAGGCAGCATGTCGGTTAACGAAGCAGGCAAGAAAGGTGGTGATGCCACTTCGGCTTCGCACGATAAAGAGTTCTATCAGGAAATCGGCAGTAAAGGCGGCCAGAACAGTGGCGGCAACTTCAAGAATGATCCTGAGCGCGCCTCCGAAGCCGGGAGCAAAGGTGCCCAGAACAGCGGTGGCAATTTTGCCAACGATCGGGACAGAGCGTCCGAAGCTGGCAGCAAGGGCGGCCAGAGCAGCGGCGGCAACTTTGCCAACGATCGGGAAAAAGCCTCTGACGCTGGACACAAAGGTGGTCAAAACAGCCATGGTGGCGGGCGCAACAGTTGATGCGTCGGGTGCAGGGGAGCGCGGCTCCCCTGCCCACTTTCATTCAAGCGAAATTACAGCTATTGCTTAGGAGTCCTGACCAGCCGAGGGAATCGCCATGCCTGTTCATGTCATCAACTTCACCGGCCCGATCAATGCCTCGACGTGCGGCCAATTGATCGATAAAGCCTCGCTCGCCGTAAAGGAAGATGCACCGCGACTGATCGTCAACATCGCCACCATGGGCGGCGAATGCAGTTACGGTTTCACCATGTATAACTTCCTGCTGGCCCTACCTATTCCGGTGCACACCCACAATTTGGGAACAGTCGAATCGATGGGCAACATTGTCTTTCTGGCCGGCCAGCGCCGCACCGCCTGTACCCACAGCAAATTTCTGTTTCACCCATTTCATTGGCACCTGCAAGGTTCGGTCGATCATTCGCGCATGTCGGAATACGCCATGAGCCTGGATTACGACTTGCACCTCTACGCCCAGATTGTCGCCGAGCGTACGAGCAACGGAAAAAATGCGCTGGAGACAGAGAAATATCTGACAGCAGCGCCGCGCATCATCAATCCTGAAGAAGCCATGCATTCAGGCCTTATCACGGCGATTGAAAACACCGAGGTTCACGCGGACTTTGTCTGCTCCTGCATCTACTCCTGATCGTCCCACTTGATAACGCGTCGTAGCGGGCGCGTTCCTGTCTTAACAGGCGTCAATTCAGCCAAAAATTCCAGACGAACTTGTACAGAATCGATCTGCCGTACAGGCCTGCAAAGCGCCCAACCAGCCGGTCATCACGCCCGTTTCAATTTCTCTGAATTATTCATTTCGCCAGATATCCCTCTTCTTAACAGCCGGAGGAAATGTATGAGCGGAGAGGATTTGTACGTGATTGATTACCTGCTTCACGGGAAGCCCAGGTCATTCGTCATTCGCACAAAAACCATGAACAATGCCGAAGCGTGGCAGTGGGCAAGTTGTGACGCGGGTATCGCGCCCATCCCCCGCCCCGGCCGACCTCCGTTGAAACGTTTTTCCAAACCGATGGCGGAACGCTTTGGCGTGACCGAGGTGCAATGGCGAGAATCAGTACCTCTGGTCTGGGAGGAGGATCACGTGAAATGACAGAACGCACATTGAAATTCGGTTTCGGCCGCTCGTGGGATGACGAGATGGCGGAGAATGCCTCGATGTTCCGCGAGGCCGATCTGCTCGAAGAAGCGGCTTACAGAATCATCGAGAACGACACGGACAATCCTGAAGCCTGGGCCCGTTTCAGCGAAGCCAAGGCTATGGCCGACGCCAAACGAACGGCGGCCTATCAGGACTGGATGCGCATCAAGCGCGCGATGAGCAAGCCGCGCTCGAAATAGCGGACTGGCGCCTCATGGCTTGAGGATCAGCAGGGGCTCGCCTTTCGGGACGACGTAAGTGGCCAGTTCGACGCCTTTCTCGTTGCCAACGTTTTTGGCCACATGCGCAACGCCCGCCGGAATGAACAACGAATCGCCGGCCTTGAGTATCACCGGCGCCCGCCCTTCGAGCTGATACTCGAACGTGCCGCTGATGACATAGGCGACTTCCACGCCGGGATGAGCATGCCGAGGTGAAGTGACGCCAGCGTCGAAATCGATACGCGCCTGAATCACTTCGCGATTGTCAGCGCCGAGATCCTGACGAACCAGATCGGTGCGGCTCAGACCTTTCTGCCAGCTCGTTGCCGGCGCATCCGCCGCATGGGCGAAGCCGGTCAGGGAGGCGAAGACAACGGCAGAAGCCAGAAACAGTGGACGGTACATGGTGATGCCCTCTTGAGCGTAGTGTTGGTGTGAGGGCTACTTTGGGCTCGGCATGTAGGGCGGATGTGTCTCGAAGGCGCAGTTTGGTGTTGCCATGTGTATCGGCTGGGGGTTGATACATGCTTATACAAACGTGTTGCGGTACCTGACCGGGCCATGGCCGGAGGGAATCTGTAAACTGCCGCAATCTTCATTCACTCACACAAGAGATGCCCATGGCCAATCAAGACATCATTTTCACGCCGGATCCCGACACCGATTCGATTTCTTCCGACGTTGCCACCTTCGGCGGCATCATGATTTCCACGCAGATTCCAACCCGCGCCGATGGCAGCCTGGAACTCGGCGGCATCACCGAGCAGAGCGAGTGCACCCTGCAAGCACTGAAAGTCGCACTGGAACGTGCCGGCAGTTCGATGGACCGGGTGCTGCACCTGACCATTTACCTCACCGACATGGGCGATCGCGGGGCTTTCAATGAAGTGTACAAACGCTATTTCGCCAAGCCTTGGCCGGTGCGGGCGGCGGTAGGCGTGGCCTCGCTGGCGGTTGAGGGGATGCGTGTGGAAGTGACGGCGATGGCGGCGAAAGGCTGATTTACGGAAATACTGCGTAGGCTGCCTCCACGATTCAGAGGTGTGACATACGCAGTGAAATACTCAAGGGCGCGCGCCAAACACAGCAGCCACCAGGATGGGGCCGTTTGGCAAGCGCTGGCTCGCCCGTTGAGCGAATTAGCGTCAACGGTCTATTCACAAAACTCAAAGTGGACCGCTAGCTACAACAAACAGTTTACCTTCTGATACCCGGTATGTTTGCCCGCGGTGCTCGACTTCAAAATTGAATGTTGCCGTAATCGAATCGGTACCTTCTTCGTGTTTGCGCGCAAACTCTATCGTTCCTGTTTTCGCATATAAAATTTCATGCGACATAGTCATCACTCCCGCCACGGGACTTCCGAACCCGCCAACTTCATGCGTACCGTCCGTAAGGGAGCGATCTATCACAAATGAAATGATCTCACCCACCTCGTCCGTAAAATATTGACCAATAACGCTGAACGTTTCCTTTGTGCCGAAATAAAGATGCCGAGTAGCGGAGAATATTGGCTTGCCAATGCCCGGATGATTGGGTGAAACGACCGCTTTGTAATACACCTCGGCCGTCTTCCGAGGACGAGATTTAAACGACGCGAAATCCGAGATACCAATCGTCGCGAAGGCGTTATTACCTTTCATGATATTAATCTCCAATGTCTTGCGTGATATAGGCCAGAGCGACTTTCCCGCTCCCACCTGATGTTCACGCTTTGGACGCGGGCGGACAACTGACAGACTTTACAGTTATGCATTGCCTCGTATTGTGCTAGGTCCTTCGTACCTGATATCGGCACGCTGGTGCCGCCTTGGTGTTTCACAGGTACAATGCGCCCCTTGCCCGTGACCGCCTGACTAAAAAAACTATGTCCTTGCCCAAGCATCACCTGGAATTGCTCAGCCCTGCCCGCGATGTCGCCATTGCCCGCGAGGCCATCCTGCATGGCGCTGACGCCGTGTACATCGGCGGCCCGAGCTTCGGCGCACGCCACAACGCCTGCAACGAAGTCAGCGAAATCGCCGGACTGGTCGAATTTGCCCGCCGTTACCACGCGCGTATCTTCACCACCATCAATACCATCCTGCACGACAACGAACTGGAGCCGGCGCGCAAGCTGATCCATCAGTTGTATGACGCTGGCGTCGATGCGCTGATCGTCCAGGATCTGGGCGTGATGGAGCTGGACATTCCGCCGATCGAGCTGCACGCCTCGACCCAGACCGACATCCGCACCCTCGAGCGAGCGAAGTTCCTCGATCAGGCCGGTTTCTCCCAGTTGGTGTTGGCCCGTGAGCTGAACCTGAAAGAAATCCGCGCCATCGCCGATGAAACCGATGCCGCCATCGAGTTCTTCATCCACGGCGCGCTGTGCGTGGCCTTCTCCGGCCAGTGCAACATCTCTCACGCGCAAACCGGCCGCAGCGCCAACCGTGGCGACTGCTCCCAGGCGTGCCGCTTGCCCTACACCCTCAAGGATGAAAAGGGTGGCGTGATCGCCTACGAAAAACACCTGCTGTCGATGAAAGACAACAACCAGAGCGCCAACATCCGCGCACTGGTCGAGGCCGGCGTGCGTTCGTTCAAGATCGAAGGTCGCTACAAGGACATGGGCTATGTGAAAAACATCACTGCCTATTACCGCCAGCGCCTCGACGACGTGCTTGAAGACCGCCCGGACCTGGCACGCGCTTCCAGCGGCCGTACTGTGCATTTTTTCCTGCCCGATCCGGAAAAGACCTTCCACCGTGGCAGCACCGATTATTTCGTCACTGATCGCAAGATCGACATCGGCGCCTTCGATTCGCCAACCTTCACCGGCCTGCCGGTCGGTACGGTGGAAAAAGTCGGCAAGCGTGACATGCAGGTCGTCACCCATGAGCCGCTGTCCAACGGTGACGGTCTGAACGTACTGGTCAAACGCGAAGTGGTCGGTTTCCGCGCCAACATCGCCGAGGCCAAAGGCGAGTTCGAAGAAGACGGCGAGAAGCGCTACCGCTACCGCGTCGAGCCGAACGAAATGCCTGAAGGCCTGTTCAAGCTGCGTCCGAGCCACCCGTTGAATCGCAACCTCGATCACAACTGGCAGCAGGCGTTGCAGAAGACCTCTTCGGAACGTCGTGTGGCCCTGAGCTGGTTCGCTCGTCTGCGCGAAGAACAGCTGGAAGTGACCGCGACCAGCGAAGAAGGCATCAGCGCCAGCGTTACCCTCAACGGGCCGTTTGGTGTTGCCAACAAGCCTGAGCAAGCGCTGGAGCAATTGCGCGACCTGCTCGGCCAGCTCGGCACCACGCAGTATCACGCCACCGACATCAAGCTGGATGCGCCGCAAGCGTTCTTCATTCCCAACTCGCAGCTCAAGTCCCTGCGTCGTGAAGTCATCGAAGCGCTGACTGCGGCACGTGTCGCCGCGCATCCGCGTGGCAGCCGCAAGGCCGAAACCACGCCGCCGCCGGTGTACCCGGATTCGCACCTGACCTTCCTCGCCAACGTCTACAACCAGAAGGCGCGCGACTTCTACCACCGTCACGGCGTCAAGCTGATCGACGCGGCGTACGAAGCTCACGAAGAGCCGGGCGAAGTGCCGGTGATGATCACCAAGCACTGCCTGCGGTTCTCCTTCAACCTGTGCCCGAAACAGGCCAAAGGCGTCACCGGTGTGCGTACCAAGGTCGCGCCGATGCAGTTGATCCACGGCGATGAAGTGCTGACGCTGAAGTTCGATTGCAAGCCGTGCGAGATGCACATCATCGGCAAGATGAAAGGCCACATCCTCAACCTGCCGCAGCCGGGCAGCGTGGTCGGCCACATCAGCCCTGAAGACCTGATGAAAACCATCCCGCGCGCACCGCACTGAGTGACCGGCGTGCGCGGTGCTTCGGCAACGCGCACGCCTGCTTGGCTCAAGCGCGGTAAATCGCAGGCATAAAAAAACGCCAACTTCTTGCGAAGTTGGCGTTTTTTCGTAGATGGCAGGGGCGGCTGGATTCGAACCAACGCATGGCAGGATCAAAACCTGCTGCCTTACCGCTTGGCGACGCCCCTGTAGCTCTGGTCAGCGGCTCCGTTAGGATCGCTGTGAGAACGGGGCGCAATTTAACAACATTCATTTCGTTTGGGAAGCCCGAGATGAAATATTTTTTGTTTTAAAACAGCCACTTATTATTTTCGCGCGAAAACTCACCGTTTCATCGCCATGTATCACACTGTGTACGCGCCCCGCTGCTACACAACCCAATGCAAAAACGCTCTCTGGCGACACAGAGCAGATACCTCGCCACGCTTCAATGCACCCAGGGTTTCAAGGGTTCATCCAGCCCCTTGGCCACAGGCTCGCAAAGGAGACGTCAGCATGAAACAGGCTCTGCACACCTCTAAAATCACCGCCGCGCTCGGCTTGTCAGTCCTGGCGCTGTCACTGCTCGGCACCGTCGGCAGCGCTCAGGCGCAAACCACTGAACCGGCCGCCGTCAGCTATTCAGCGCCCTCTCCTTTCGGCCCGCTGAAGCACATCAAGGCAGGCTTGCTCGATGTGGCCTACGCCGAAACCGGTCCTGCCGATGGCCCGGTGGTGATCCTGCTGCACGGCTGGCCCTACGACATTCACAGCTATGACGAAGTCGCACCACTGCTCGCGGCCAAGGGTTACCGCGTGCTGATGCCATATGCACGGGGTTATGGCGACACGCAATTCCTGTCCAAAGCCACTCTGCGCAACGGCCAACCGGCGGCATTGGCGAGCGACATCATCGACTTCATGGACGCGCTGAAGATCAAGCAAGCAGTGCTTGGCGGCTACGACTGGGGCGCGCGTTCAGCGGGCATCGTCGCAGCGCTGTGGCCAGAGCGCGTCAAGGCGCTGGTGGCGGTCAGCGGCTATCTGATCGGCAATCAGGCCGCCGGGCAGAATCCACTGCCGCCGAAAGCCGAATTGCAGTGGTGGTACCAGTTCTACTTCGCCACCGAACGCGGCCGCGCAGGCTATGAAAAGAACACCCACGACTTCGCCAAACTGATCTGGCAACTGGCTTCACCGCAATGGAAATTCGACGACGCAACCTTCGACCGCAGCGCCCAAGCGTTGCAGAACCCCGATCACGTCGAGATCACCGTGTTCAACTACCGCTGGCGGCTGGGCCTGGTGCAGGGCGAGGCCAAATATGCCGCGCTGGAAGAGAAGCTTGCGACTGCCCCGTCGATCAGCGTGCCGACGATTACCCTGGAAGGCGATGCCAATGGAGCGCCACATCCCAAGCCTGAGGACTATGCCAAGCGTTTTACCGGCAAATATCAATTCAGATTGATTGAGGGTGGGATTGGGCACAATTTGCCCCAGGAAAGCCCGGCGGCGTTTGCGCAAGCTGTAATCGATGCTGATCGTCTCTGACAGACCCGCCCTCAATACCCCTCACCCTAGCCCTCTCCCGGAGGGAGAGGGAACTGATTGGGGGATATTCGAGATTTACGCCGACCTGAAAGCGCTGTATTGAATCCAAAGTCGACGTCCATCTTTCAGGTCGATGTACAGCGCAAGATACCTCGGTCGGCTCCCTCTCCCTCTGGGAGAGGGCTGGGGTGAGGGTTTTTGGGGATTGCACCGGTCGATCTATTTAACCAGCCGTTTTTCCTTCGAAGGCCGATAACCGAAGTACGAGCTGTAGCACTTGCTGAAATGGCTCGGTGAGACAAAACCGCAAGCCACCAATACTTCCACCTGCGACAGCTCGGTATGTTGCAGCAGGCGGCGGGCTTCGGTGATGCGCAGCTCCAGATAGTAGCGCTGCGGCGTGGTGCCCAGTTGTTCCTTGAACAAGCGCTCGAGCTGGCGCCGTGAGCGGCCGGCGTAGACCGCCAGTTGTTCCAGCTCAAGCGGCTCTTCGAGGTTGGCATCCATCAGCTTGATCACTTCCCGCAACGGCGCGCTGACGCAGATGTTTTCATCCGGTTTGATCCGCCTGTAGCGCGATTCCTCGAACGCCAGAATGTCCTCGACACCCTCGACCAGCGCCTTGCCGTGCAGGCTTTTGATCCAGTCCAGCGCCATGTGGAAAGCCCCCGACGGGCTCGACGCGGTGAGCCGGTCGCGGTCGATCACAAAGGGTTCGCTACTGACGTGGGTGCTCTTGGCGATTTCGGTCAGTGCCGGGCGATGTTCCGGGTGAATCGCGCAACGGTAGCCGTCGAGCAACCCGGCGCGGCCGAGAAACCACGAACCGTTCCACAACCCGGCCAGACTGACGCCCCGCTCCGCCGCCAGTTTGAGCAAATGCACAAACCCATCGCTCGCTCGCAACTCGGTGCGATAACCGCCGCAGACCACCAGCAGATCCAATTCCTCGAGCGCTGCTGAGTCCAGGCGCGCATCGGGGCGGATCACCAACCCCAGGTCGCTGATGACCTCGCCCTCACCCAGACCGAAGGTGCGCGAGGTAAACAGCCCCGGGCGCAACAGATTAGTGGTCACCACGGCGTCCAGCGTCTGCGTAAAGGCCGGTAGCGAAAAGTGTTCGAGCAGCAGAAAACCGGTGCGCGTCAACTGCGCGTTATCGCTTTGCTCATTCAGATAGCGGAGGTTTTTCCCCTTCATGCCTCCGCTGAATTGGCGTCGTTCGGTCAAGTTTCAATCCATCGGTCACATTGTTGTGCGCCGATAGTTGGCCGGAACCGGTAAAGAGTCAATCACGTCATCGGGCCACACCACCAAACAACCCATGGCCGTCGCCCCGGATCTGTCAAACGACCGTGTTCAACCCCGCCCCGAGCCGCCCTTCGAGGCGCCCAAACAGGACGTAGTGTTGATAGCCACTGGAGAAGGCGCCTGTGGCGATTGCCGTCTTTACGTCGGCGTTGAGTCGCAGATATTGAGCCTCATCGAAATGCTCGGCGCTGACTTCACCTGTACGGCCCAGAAGTTCGCTATCAATCGGCTGTTCGAGAATCGTGCGTCGTTGAAAGTCGATGATGCGATTGACCGCGTGACTTTCCAGCGGCCCCTTGTTGGGCGATGCGGAGTAGATGTGCAGACCGTTCTTCGCGCAGCGGTTGCACAAGTCCACGCAGTTCTTTTGCGTGGATTTGCGACTCATCAATTCCTGCACCGGCATGTCCAGATACTTGCCGACGCTGTATTCAGACTGATTGAAAATCGTGCAGCACAGCACGGTATTGCCATTGCAATCGAGTACCAGCCAATCATCTTTCAGAGTGCACGCCTGTTTGGGGTATTGCTTGACCAGATTGACCAGGTCTGCATACGGTGGCAACGCCAGGCGCTTGAGGGTTTCCCGGTCCGTGTCGGTGACCGAGGCATCGTCTTCGACGATGGCGAAGGTTTTTTCCAGCGGCATCATCACCGAGTAGCCGGTGGAGAAATTGAAACCCAGGCGCTCGCTGAACTCGCGCATCAGCCCCTCTTCTTCGAGGTTATCCAGATAGCGGTGGTAATAGACCTCGATAAGGGTATTCAGGCCGTGACGCTGCTTGAGGTCATGCAGCTTGATCATGTTCTGCTTGACCACTTCGATGTCGCCGCCGACATGGCCTTGGCGGTAGGTGTCCTGGTGGAACCCGGACAGGGAGACACGGAAGAACCAGGGATTGGCGAGCATCGCGCTTTCAATGTTCTTGGCCAAGTTCAAGTTGGAGCTGATGCCGCTTTGCAGACCTGCAGCGTTAATGATTTCGACGAACTCACCGATGCGCGGGTGAATCAACGGCTCGGTCCAGTTGTACAAAAAGATCGCCTTGACCCCTTCACGCCGTGCCTTATCGACAATCTGCGTGAACATCTCGAGCTGCATGGCTTTCTTGAAATTGGCATTTTCCGAATTACCCATCGGGCATGACGGGCAGCTCAGATTGCAGGCGCCGACGATATCGATGTACATATTCATTACGCGCATAGCTCCTTGGGTCGAACGTGCACCTCTCATCACGAGCACGTTCGGGTCGCCGGGTTGGTTGTTTTTCTGACGACCCGCCTTCACGTAAAGCAATAAGCGCACCAGAGCCCTACGCCATTAACGCCACAATCCAGTCGATAAACACCCGCAATTTCAAGCTGACATGCCGGTTCGGCGGATACGCGACGTAAAGCGGCATGCTTTCCAGGCGCCAGCCCTCAAACAACGGCACGAGCTCTCCGCGCGCCACATGCGCGTCAGACATATACGTCGGCAACCACAACACCCCCATGCCCGCCAGCCCTGCCGCCAGATAGGCATTGCCGTCATCCACCGCAAGCACATGCCGGCCTTTGATCTGCAGGCGCTCGGTGCAGTTTTGCAACGTGTACGGAAGAGGTTTACCAGTGCGAGCCCAGAGGAAAGCGACGACGCGGTGATGGGAGTCTTGCAGTTCCAGTGGGTGCTCAGGCGTCCCTTCGCGATCCAGATAAGCCGGCGCGGCGAAAACACCCAAGGGCAGATCTGCTAGCTTGCGCGCCATCAACGATTGGTCGAGCAATTCGCCGCCGCGCACCACGCAATCGACGTTCTCATCGATGATGTCGACGATGCGGTCGCTGACGCCCATGTCGATCTGGATGTCCGGGTAGCGCGCGTGAAAATCCGGCAAGGCTGGCACCAGAATGTGCCGCGCGAACGGGCTCGGCACGTCGATGCGCAAACGCCCGCGCGGCCGTGCGGCGGCACCGGGCAGGCTGGTTTCGGCGTCGTCCATGTCGGCCAGCAACTTGATCACCCGCTCGTAATACGCCGCGCCATCAGCGGTGACGTTGACCTTGCGCGTGGTGCGGTTGAGCAGCTTGACCCGCAGCCGCGCCTCCAGTTGCTGCACCAGTTGCGTCACCGTGGTCTTGCTCATGTGCAAGGTTTCGGCAGCTTTGGTGAAACTGCCCGCCTCGACCACCCGGGCAAAGGCCTGCATCGCATCGAACCGGTCCATCCGCGCCCCTCGATTGTTTGGGATTTGCAAACAGTGAACGCCAAGCTTGCGCGTTTATCCGCGCACTGCAAATACCTAAAGTCGTTCCCATCAACCCCTGATGGAGTCAGCCCCATGTCCAAGCGCGATGTAGTTTTCCCACCCGCCCGCCATGCCTTGTATGAGCGTCACCGTTACTCGCCGGCGATTCGCTCAAACGGTTTCCTGTTTGTCTCGGGACAAGTCGGCAGCCGTGAGGATGGCTCGCCCGAGGCGGATCTGCGCGATCAGGTGCGCACCGCCTTCCACAACCTCAACGCGATCCTCGCTGCGGCCGGTTGCAGCTTCGATGATGCGGTGGATGTCACCGTGTTCATGGTCGATCCGCACTCGACGTTCGAAACGATCTGGACTGTGGTACCGGAGTTCTGGGGCGAAGCGCCGTTTCCGACCATCACCGCTGTCGGCGTGACTTGGCTGGCAGGTTTCGATTTCGAGATCAAGGTGATTGCCAAACTGCCCGAGGCGGCTTGATTGCAACCTTACACAAACAGACACACCGCGCCGGCACGGAGGCTGGCCAATCTCCTCGCGAATGCGTATAACCTCGCCGTTTCGTCTACCCTGACGTGGCGCGCCGTTGACTACCGGTGGCCCTTCGAATGTTGACGCTTACGAAACGGAGAATTCTATGTTCAAGCGTACCCTCGCCCTCACCGCCGGTCTGGCGCTGTCCTTTTCTGCCCTGATGACGCAAGCCGCTGATGTGTTGCGCGTCAGCGCGATTCCCGACGAAGCCCCGACCGAGCTGCTGCGCAAGTTCGAACCGCTGGGTGCCTATCTTGAGCAGCAGTTGGGCATGAAGGTGCAGTTCGTACCTGTCGCTGACTACCCGGCCGTGGTTGAAGCGCTGGCCACCGATCGCCTCGACATGGCCTGGCTCGGCGGTTTCACTTTTGTGCAGGCACGTTTGAAGACCGACGCCACCACCCCAGTGATCCCGCTGGTGCAGCGCGAGCAGGACGCGCAGTTCACCAGCAAATTCATCACCGCCGACCCGAACGTGAAAAGCCTCGCCGACCTCAAGGGCAAGACCTTCGCCTTCGGTTCGGTGTCGTCCACCTCCGGCAGCCTGATGCCGCGTTACTTCATGCTGAAGAACGACGGCATCAAGCCTGAAGGCTATTTCAGCCGCGTCGCCTACTCCGGCGCGCATGACGCCACCGTTGCCTGGGTGCAGGCCGGCAAGGTCGATGCCGGGGTGTTGAACGCCAGCGTCTGGCAGAAACTGGTCGACGCCGGCAAGGTCGACACCAACAAGGTCAAAGTCTTCGCCACCACCCCGACCTACTTCGATTACAACTGGACCGTGCGCGGCACCCTTGATCCGAAGCTGGCCGCGAAAATCAAGCAAGCCTTCCTCGACCTCGACCCGGCCAATCCTGAGCAGAAGATGATCCTCGATCTGCAGGCCGCCAGTCGCTTCATCGAGACCAAGCCCGAGAACTACAAGGGCATCGAGGAAGCCGCCCGCGCTGCCGAATTGCTGAAATGACCCTACGCCTCACCCAGGGCAGCCTGCGCCATGCCAATGGCGTCGATGCCCTTCGCAACATCGACGTGCAGATCGGCGCTGGCGAACAGGTCGCGATCATCGGCCCGTCCGGCGCGGGCAAGTCGAGCCTGCTCAATCTGCTGGCGACTGCGCTCAAGCCCAGCAGTGGCGACATCGAAGTGCTCGGCGAACGCGCCTGGCACTTGTCGGCTCACCAGCGTCAGCGCCTGCGTGCGCGCATCGGCCTGGTGCATCAGGCGCCGCCGATTCCGCCGCGTCAGCGGGTGATTACGGCGGTGCTGGCCGGCAAGCTCGGTCAGTGGAGTCTGGGCAAAAGTCTGCTGAACCTGCTGCATCCACTGGATGTGGCAGGCGCTCGCGCGGCGTTGGCGCGACTGGATCTGGGCGACAAACTGTTCGCCCATTGCCAGCAATTGTCCGGCGGGCAATTGCAGCGCGTCGGCATTGCGCGGGTGCTGTATCAGGCGCCGGAAATATTGCTTGCCGACGAACCTGTATCGGCCATGGACCCGGTGCTTGCCGGCCATACGCTGTCGATCCTTTCGCGTCACGCCCGCGAGCACAACGTCACGCTGGTGGCGAGCCTGCACGCGGTGGATCTGGCGCTGGCGCACTTTCCACGGATCATCGGCCTGCGCGACGGGCAGATTCTTTTCGACTGTTCTTCTGATGAAGTCAGCCGCGACAAGCTCGATGCGCTGTACGCCAATGAACAACTGCAATCGCCAGCGCCAGCGGTCGCACCTTTGATTGTGCAGATTCCGCGATGCTGAAGGCCGATTCACGGGACCCGGCGGCGTGGCCGCGATTGTTGCTGACGCTGCTGGCGCTGGCCCTGCTGTGGCCGGGCATTCAGCTCAGTGAGCTGGACCTGGGCGTGTTGTTTCAGGCCGACAGCCAGAACGAAATGGGCCGTTTCGTTTCGGCGTTCTGGCCACCCGCGCACGATCAAGCGTTCCTGCAACTGCTGCTCAAAGCTACCCTGCAAACCCTGGCGATTGCCACAGCGGGCATGGCCCTGGCGTTGCTGCTGGCAGTGCCGGCAAGTCTGATCGCCAGTCGCGCGTTGTCGCTCTCGGCGGCGTCACGGGGCGGCGTGCCGAGCCTGCCCGGGCGTTTGCTGCGCTGGCCGGTGCGCGGCTTGCTGATCTTTCTGCGCAGCGTGCCGGAAATCGTCTGGGCGCTGTTGTTTGTGCGCGCGGTCGGCCTCGGCCCGGCGGCGGGCGTGCTAGCCATCGCCATTACCTACAGCGGCATGCTCGGCAAGGTCTACGCAGAAATTTTCGAATCCACCGACCAACGCCCTGCGCACGCATTGTTGCAGGCCGGCAGCGGTCGACTGGCGGCGTTTGCCTACGGCACGCTGCCGAATGTCGCCGCCGAATTGCTCTCCTACACCGTCTACCGCTGGGAGTGCGCGATCCGTGCCTCGGTGGTGATGGGCTTTGTCGGAGCCGGTGGCCTGGGGCAACAGATCGACCTGTCGATCCGCATGTTCGCCGGCGGTGAAGTCGCCAGCATGTTGCTGACATTCCTGCTGCTGGTGCTGTGCGCCGATCAACTCAGCCGCTTGCTGCGCTGGAGGCTGACATGAGGCGCCTGATCAACCTGCTGCTGCTCGCCGCCATTGCGGTCGCGGTGGTCGCCTCTTTTGCTTATCTGGAACTGGATCTTGCCGAACTCGGCAGCGCCAACAGCCTCAAGCAGATGGGCAGCTATGTGCAGCGTTTCCTCAGTCCCGACTTGAGCGCCGGGTATCTGAAAGCCATCGCCCACGGTTCGCTGGAAACTCTCGCTATGTCAGCCCTCGGCACCCTGCTTGCGGCGCTGTTCGGCATCGTTCTCGCGCTGCCCGCTGCCGGGCGTTTCGGCTGGCCGCTGCAAAGTGCGGCGCGTCTGCTGCTCAACGGCTTGCGGGCGATTCCGGAGCTGGTCTGGGCGGCGCTGATGGTGCTTGCCGCCGGTCTCGGACCGAACGCCGGCACCCTCGCCCTCGCTCTGCACACCACCGGCGTACTCGGTCGGCTGTTCGCCGAAGCGCTGGAAAACACCCCGCCGCAACCCGCCGAAGCGATTCGCTTGCAGGGCGGCAATCCGATCCTCGCTTTTTGCTACGGCACCCTGCCTAACCTCGCCCCGCAACTGCTCGCCTACTGCCTGTATCGCTGGGAAAACAACATCCGCATGGCCAGCGTGCTCGGTTTCGTCGGCGCCGGCGGCCTGGGCCAGATGCTGTATGTCAGCCTCAGCCTGTTCCAGGAAGCCCAGGCCAGTACGGTGATTCTGGCGATGCTGTTGCTGGTGTTTCTGGTCGATTGGTTGAGCGCCTGGAGCCGGCAGCGTTGGGTCAAAGCGTAGGCCGAGTGGATATCTGGCAAAAGCTGATTATGCTTCAGGAAACCTTGCAGCCCTGCGAGGCGGTCAGACTGTGCAAGCTTCACGCGACAGCGATGGCGACAGATGCCGACGGGCCAGAGTGCGACAGGCAGTAACGGGGGACTCCGGCCTACAACAATAAGCACGACGGAGAACACCCATGGCCACAATCGACACAGCATCCACCGGCACGCCACCGCGCAGCGGCGGCATCACCAAGGAGGAGCGCAAGGTCATCTTCGCCTCCTCGCTGGGCACGGTTTTCGAGTGGTACGACTTTTACCTCTACGGCTCACTGGCGGCGATCATCGCCAAGCACTTCTTCGCCGGCGTCAACGAAACCACCGCGTTCATCTTTGCCCTGCTGGCCTTTGCCGCCGGGTTTGCGGTGCGGCCGTTCGGCGCCATCGTCTTCGGGCGCCTGGGTGACATGATCGGGCGCAAGCACACGTTTCTGATCACCATCGTGATCATGGGCGTGTCGACGGCAATCGTCGGTTTGCTGCCGGGCTACGCCACTATCGGCGTCGCTGCCCCGGTGATTCTGATCACCCTGCGTCTGCTCCAAGGTCTGGCGCTGGGTGGTGAATACGGCGGCGCGGCAACCTACGTAGCGGAGCACGCACCACGCAACCGGCGTGGCTTTTTCACTTCGTGGATTCAAACCACCGCCACCCTCGGTCTGTTCATGTCGTTGCTGGTGATTCTCGCCTGTCGCACGGCGCTGGGTAACGAGGCGTTCGAAGCGTGGGGCTGGCGGATTCCGTTTCTGCTGTCGATCATTCTGCTGGCCGTGTCGGTGTACATTCGCCTGCAACTGAGCGAGTCGCCGGTATTTCAGAAAATGAAGGACGAAGGCAAGGCCTCGAAAGCGCCGCTGACCGAATCCTTTGCACGCTGGGACAACCTCAAAGTGGTGATCATGTCGCTGCTCGGCGGTACCGCGGGGCAAGCTGTGGTCTGGTACACCGGGCAGTTCTATGCGCTGTTCTTCCTTCTGCAAACGCTAAAGATCGACGCGCAGACCGCCAACCTGCTGATCGCCGGATCGCTACTGATCGGCACACCGTTCTTCGTGATTTTCGGCAGCCTGTCCGATCGCATCGGGCGCAAACCGATCATCATGGCGGGCTGCATTCTCGCGGCGCTGACTTACTTCCCGATCTTTACTGCGCTGACCCAGTACGGCAACCCGGACGTGTTCGTCGCTCAGGAGAAGAATCCGGTCAAGGTGATCGCCAGTCCCGAGCAGTGCTCGTTCCAGTTCGATCCGGTGGGCAAGGCCAGATTCACCAGCTCCTGCGACCTGGCGAAAACCCTGCTGGCGAAACGCGCGATCCCGTACGAGAACGTCGCCGCCGAACCGAACACCGTCGCGCAGGTGCGCATCGGTGATCGCGTCATCGAGAGTTTCGAAGGCAGCGCCCTCCCCGCCGCCGACTTCAAGGCCCGCAACGACGCCTTCACCGCCAACCTCGGCGCGGCGTTGAAAGACGCCGGTTATCCGGAAAAAGCCGATCCGGCGAAAATCAATTACCCGATGATGCTGCTCCTGCTCACCGTGCTGGTGATCTACGTGACCATGGTTTATGGCCCGATCGCCGCGTGGCTGGTCGAACTGTTCCCGACGCGCATCCGCTACACCTCGATGTCGCTGCCCTACCACATCGGCAACGGCTGGTTCGGCGGCTTCCTGCCGACCGTGGCGTTCGCCATGGTCGCCGCCACCGGTGACATCTACTACGGGCTCTGGTACCCGATTGTCATTGCTGTGGCGACGGCGATACTCGGCACGTTCTTCCTGCCGGAAACCAAGGATCGCGACATTCTGAAAGACTGAAAAAGCCGCAGCGCCCTCTCCTGCGGGAGAGGGCACAGCCGCTGAAAAATTTCGAACGTCTGCCGCCGCGCTGTCTCCAATGTGTACACCCACAGGAGGCCAGCGCCATGAACCCCAACGACGACAAAACTCCCAACGCTCCACCCACCGATGCCAGCGGCAAACCGGTGAACGTGGTCGAGCGCGATCTGCAGGACCGCGACGGCAAAACCGAAGGCGTGGACAAAATCATCACGCCGTCTTCCACTCGGGTCAAAGAGCAGGAAGCTGAAGAGCTACAGCGCAAAGTCGATGAGATCGAGCGTAAGGTTGCAGACGGTAACTGAGTGCAGCGTGGCTGTGGCCGCGGCTTTGAGCGGCGGCTGTCAGCCCGATGACCAAAAGCTGATTTCCTACAGAATTGAACTACACAGCTGATCGACTTCACGTGCATCACAAGCGAAGCGTCTGACAGATTTGCATCGTCTGTTTGCGGATGATGTCTTCCTCGTCCCGCCAGTGACGACAACGAGCCACATCCCCCTTAGACTGCTTCACATTGATCATGGAGGTCATGATGAGCGCTGAACTTTCACTTATCGTTTCAGACTTCGAAACCGAAGAAGAGGCTGCGGAATACGACCTTTGGTTTCGTGCGCAGGTCCAGGAAGCACTTGATGATCCGCACCCTGGCATTCCCCATGCCGAAGCAATGGTGTTGCTCGATCAGATGAATGAAGAAAACCGCAGGAAGCGCCGCGCTGCGGGTTAAATGGAGCTACAAGGCTATTCGTCAACTGGCTGACATCATTGATTACATCGATCAGCACAACTCCGTTGCTTCGGTTTCCTTTCAACGTAAAGCCGTTGCCGCAGCGCAGAAACTTTCTTCCATACCCCATGGCTACCGATCCGGTCGGGTGTCTGGCACTCGCGAAATGGTGATTCATCCGAACTATCTGCTGGTTTATCGGGTGAATGGGGAGATCGACATACTCAGGGTGCTTCACGCTCGACAAAAATATCCCCTAACCCCTTCACTCTAAACAAAGGCGGCCAACCGGCCGCCCAAACGTACTGCACGAGAGTCTTTTACAACGTCAGCTGCTCACGCTCCTCCTCGGTCAGCTGCTGTTTCGCCTGTTCATCCAGCGCCCCGGCGCCTAGCACCTGCACCGGGCTGTCCGGGTTGTAACCGGTCGCCGGCGTGCGACTGGCACCATCGCGCGTTGGTGCCAGTTGCTCGTTGCCGAAGCTGAGCACCTGCACAGTGAACACCGAGGCCTGGTTCTGCCGCGCCGCTGCCTGTTGCTGCCGGGCGACGTCTTCCGCCGCTTGGGTCGCGGAGGATGCCGCCGAACTGGCCGAGGTGATTGCGCCGGTATTCACTGCCGACACCACCGGCACGCCGGTTGCCTTGCCCTGCACCGAAATGTTCGCGGCGTTGACCACCGTCAGCGCGGCGATGTTGACGTTGCCTGACACGCGAATCCCCGCCTCGCCGGCATCGATGGTGCCCAGTGGCGCAATCAGGTCGATGTTGCCCGGCGCCACTTCGGCGATCGGGTTGAGCGTGGCGATACCGGCGCCGGTACTCGGCACCGATGGCGACAGCGTGACGTTGCCCCAGTTGTCGTAGACACGTTTTGGCGGCGTGTAGACCACGGTGGTTTTCGAGCCGCGACCGGCGTTGATATCGCCCTCGGCGGACCAGCCGAGAATCGAGCCGCCGAAGGTGGTCATGATCCGGCTCTGACCGAGCAGGATGCTGCCTTGGGAGTAAAGCTGAATGTCGCCCGAACCCTGAGTGATGATCCCCGCCGTCGACGGCGGCGCCGCGCCTTCGATGCCGAACACCTGACCACCGCCCGGTGTGAGCATCTGGATATCGCCGCCAAACAGCGTCTTTACCCCGGCGCCGCCGTACATCGTGATATCGCCGTCGTAGCGAATCGGATTGCCGGCGACATCAGTGGTCGGGAACAGTGCCGCAATGGCGTTGCGACCGCGCAGGTAACTGCCTTTGCGCGGACCACTGGCATCGGTGTATTCCAGGCCACCGGCACGCAATTCGGCGAAGTACACCTGGCGGGCGAAGATCGCCTGTTCGGTACTCGGCAGTGCGGCGAAGAACGCTTGCGCCTGTTCGTCGCTACCCTTGAAGCCATAACCCAGGCTCAGCCAGCTCTGCAGTTCTTCGACGTAGGTCTTGACCACTTTGCCCGGCTGCGCGCTGAGGGCCACCGCTGAATCCGCTACGTTTTGCGGGTTCAGATAACGCGTAATGAACCGTGAGTAATCCGGCCCCTGCGCGCCCGCACCCGCTTGCATCACGATGCTCGCACCGGGGCGCTGATCACCTGCCACGACAGGGCCGAGGCTGGTGATGCTGGCGCGATCTTCCATCAGGATATTGCGCCCGGCATTGACGTCCAGAACACCCGGGCCGGCAATGTCGAAGCTGCTGTAGAGAATGTCTCGCCCGGCCGAAATCCGCGAAATGTCGCGCGCATCGTTATGCACGAACAGATTGCCGGTAGACGCGATCTGTTCGTTATTGCGACTCATGCCCCCAACGGGCGCAAACGTGGGTTGCCCCAAATTGGTACCGGACGCCACGATGTCACGCCCCGCCACCATCCACACCGGGCCTGCCGATTCATACCAGGTGCGCTTCGTGGTCGCGAACGCCAGCGTTTCGCCCGTGCGAATTCCTACCAGGTCACCGGTCAGTGCATAGAAGCGCGCCGGCCCCTGAACACTGCTCAACCCCGAGTAGCTATCGGGACCAAAGGCAAACAGTGGATAGCGCGAATTGGTTTGCGCGAGCACACCATCGCTGCCGGCGTTGGTCGTGATCGGCCGAGCGGACTGGTTGTTGCCGTAGCCATTGAACGCGGGTGCAAACGGTGTGGCGAGCGCCGCCGGGCTGGCCCCTGACTGGTTGATGGCGTAGCCGCCGGCATAGATCGAATCCCCAGCGATCAGTTCAAGCTGCCCCGCGCTGGAAGGTGCCAACAGCAATGACCAGGCCAGAGCCGGCGCCGGGTTGCCTATGCCGTAGGCCGCTGATGGTCCCGCATAAATCGAGCCCTGCCCGGCCACGGCACGCAATATCGAAGGAAAGACGAAGCGGTCATCGGTCGGTGACCCGTTAAGCCCGGCGACGGGGTCCTGCCCGGTGGTTTCCATCAACTGGGTGCTGGGCGTCAGGTTGCCGCCGGCCGAGAACAAATCGATGGCCGTGTGATCGGTCCACAGCGAGAAACCACTCAAACCGCCACCGGCATGGTAAATGCCATCCGCCGTGGTAAACGGTGTGGAGTTCTGCAACCTCACGCGGCCCGGATCGGCGGCGCCACCCAACACCAGATCGCCGCGGGTGTTGAGGCGCATGCCGGAGTCACCGGGAATCAGCACCAGCCCACCACTGGCATTACTGGCCGTCGAGTTGAACGGGTCGAAGGCGCGCGTTTCCCGTGGGTCATGAAACAGCGCCGAGGCGCCGTACTGCAGATTGATACCGCCCAACGCGGCGCCCGTCAGTTGCGCCGCACCGCGCAGGTTGATGAGCGCGCCCTGCAAGTCGTGTGTCGGCGTGCCGGTACCGGCCAGGCCGGCACGTGCCTGCAGAGACGGATTAAGGACACCGCCCAGACGAATATCCAGGTCTCCGCCACCGGTCAGTTGCAGCTTCCCGTCACTGCCCACGCGGCCCGTACTGCCGACAGCTACGATCAACCCCTGACTGCGAGGGTACGACGCATACCTGTCGTCGCCCATGGCCTTGAGCATGCCAGCATCCCCGCCGGCGCTCAGACTGATGTTGCCGCCGCCCAGCGTACCGAACCCGGTAAAGCCTACCAGATAAGGTCTGGTTTCCTCGCCCAGCGCTGGCAATGGCTGCGCAGCGTAGCTGCCGAAATTGATCCACCAGGCAGTCGGTACATCGTTGTTGCCGGTGCCCTGGCGCCAGAGCCAATTGCCCACCGCCACACTCGGCACCTGCTCCCGCGTGCCGTCGCCCGTGGCGACCGAGCGACGGCCAAGCACGTCACCCGACACAGACCCGCCGGCATTGATCGTCAGGTTACCGCCCATCTGCGGATACCAGGCCTGATAGAGGCTGGCACTGCCGCCATCGACCCATTTTTCGTAATCGCTGCCAGCGCTGCCCAATACCGAGCCATCAGCCGACAGCCTTCCGCGGGGCTGGTTATAACGCGCGTCGACGTCTGCCGATTGGGTGCCGGCGGTGTAGACGCCGAAAGGTGAGGCCATGCTGAGGTTACCGGCCGCCATCAAATCCAGGTCGCCGGTGCCAGTACGCAAAACGCTGAACATCTGCGTGTGGGCCTGGGCGCTCTTGCTCGGATTGTTTTCAATGCACAGTGCCGGGTCGATGGAGCACCAGAACAATTCGTCATCGTTCATCGGTGTGTAATCCGGCATGCCCATCCAGTTGCCAGGCGCCCACACACTGCGCGCCATGGGTGCGCAAGAACCGGGAGCGATATCACAGAGCACAAGGTATTCCTCGGGAACCGGTTCGTACGGTGTAAAGCCATACTCGTTATCCACCGCCCAGACCAGTTTGCCGGCCACCTCGATCATGCTCACACCATAGTGAGTGTCGGCCATCTGCAAGTTGCCAACGCTGGCCTGAGGTTTCACGCTACGGCTGTCGGCCGCGGTCAGATCGGCCCCTGCCACTATGCGCATCGACCACGACGCACTGCCCGCCGGCAGCATGCTGGCGATCGCCCAGTTTCGACCTTGCTGGTTGCCATTGGCAGGACGCAGGTCGAGCAATACCGTGCCATCGGCGAGCTTCACGTTGGTCATGGAGGGGATCAGCGAACCCCGCAACAGCGCCAACGTTCCGTTCAACACAACACCCACCGTTTTATTGTCGGCATCAACCGCACCCGGCAGCGGCACGCCTTTGGGCCAGAGCAGGGCCTGCAGTGCGGTGGCGTTGTTCAAGCGAATACCTGCACCCAAACGACTGCCGGTCGGCAGGGTCACAGCGTTGTCGAGCAACGTACCGGCGGCATACATCAGGTTACCCGCCGCGTCATGCACATCGCCGGCCAGCACCGTTCCACCCTGTAACACATAAGGTGCGGCCAAAGTGCTCTGAACCGGCAACACCGTGCCCGCAGCCAGTGTGGCGGCTTGAATCGGCAGGTCGTAATTCAAGGTGGCGCCGACCGGGAAGAGCGTCCCTTCGGCAAGGCTGACACCACTGCCCGGTACGATCAGGTCACCGCCGAAAGGCTGTATCCCCGGCAACAGTTTCCAGCCAGCGTCGTCCGCGGTTTCCGGCGGCGGTGCGAAACCGTCGTTGATGCTGCCGTAGATATCGAGGTTGCCACCGGCACGGATCAACAGGCTGCCCGCTTCCCCGCTGCCATACACCGAGGTCCGGCGAGTGTGCGGGTTGAGGCTGGCGTAACGGTAGCCGGACAAGTCGAGATCGCCCTGCACCACCATATCGCCGTCAGCGGTTTTGCTGACGATTTCCACCCCCGGGCGCAGATGAAACGCATCGGCATAGGTCGCATTGTTGAGGCCGGCCAGTTTGCGTTGTAGCAGATCACTGTTACCCAGCGCCGTATCGATAAAGCCGCTGCTGTCTGAGTGAATGCGATCCAGGTAGGCTTGATCGATCACTTGATACGGGCGACCGCTGGCCGCCGGATCGGTGCCATCGGCAGCATCACTGTAACTTCGCACGGCATTCAGCCCGATGGAGCGGGCACCTTGAATACTCAACGTACCGCCGGCATCCACCGCAATGTCACCGCCGCCCAGGCGCGGTGCATTGAGCTCCAGCGTCCCACGCAACACGTCATCGCTTTGTCCCGCCTGGTTTCCAGGCACGGCATCGGTGCCGTGACGCAGATCAATCCGTGCACCAGCGGCCAGCGTCAGCACGCCGTCACCTGAATTGAGTTCAACCATGGCGCGGTTCGGTGCGTCGATGATTTTGCCGTAGCTGTCGACGCGCAGTACCCGGCCATGGGCATCGAGCAGCGCGTTGCCTGTCAGGTTCAAACCGTTTTTGCCAGCAAGGCGAATGCTGCCGACCCGTTCACCACTGGCATCGATCACCCCGTCCACGGTCAGGTTGCCGTTGTCCACCGAGACATTGACTTGGCCCGCTTTGAGTTCGTTACCGATACGCAGATCGCCCTGCTTGAACTGGAAGCTTCGACTGCCCACTACCCCGCCGGCATTCAAGCGCAGGTTAAGGCTGGCAAAGGCCTCGCTCAAATCACCCGCCAGGCGCTGGGCGCGAATGTCCACGCCACCGGCCTTGTACGGCACCCACGTACCGCCCGCGTCGTAATAGCCACTGCTGCTGCCGACAATCTGCCCTTGCAGATCAACCTGTCCAGCGTCAGTGGCCAGGGCCACAACGTTCAATTGCCCGGCCTGATTGTTGACGGCGGAAAGATCGATGCGCGAGCCCGCCAACTGTCGAATATTGCCGTTGTTGCTCTGCAACGACACGTCGCCGCCCCAGCTGTATTTCTGCACATCATTGAACGGCAGAACCCGGCCCGCCATGTCCACCTGCGCGCCGCTGCCAAGCAGCAGATCATCCTCGGCATTGACCAGCAGCTTGCCGCTGGCGAGGACGATGCGACTGTCGAGCACAACACTGCGTGCCGTCAGGCTCAGTTGCGCACCGAGGGCATCCGCGGCAGCCGTTGTGGCGCTACCACTCAGAGTCAGGTTGTTGCCCGCCTTGAGTTCACTGACCGAGGCGGCCTCGCCGGTCAGCAATGGCGTGCGCAGATTGAGATTGCCGCCGCTGTAGCTGAACCCCTTGACCGCGTCATAAGCTCCTTGGGATTCGTACACCGCCAGACTGCCCTTGTGGTTGGCGGTGATGCGCTCGCTGGCGTTGAAGTTGACGTTGGCAAACCCCAGGGCCAGTCGGTTATTGCGATCCAGGCCATTGGGCTGCGGGTTCGGGCCATAACCCAATTCGATCCGCTGCGCCTGAATATCCAGCGTACCGTGCCCGTTGCCGGCGCCGTCCTTGACCAGCGTACCCGGGGCCTGAGTGGCCCCGTTCCAGATCAGATTGCGGGTGCGGATCGTCGCGACATCGGTGGCAGCGCCCGAGCCGTAGATGGCCGGGCTACCCAACACCAGATTCTGCAAACGGCTCTGGCCGGTCTGCGGATCAATGGTGTCGAGGGTCACGCTGCCGAAAAAGTTGAACGCATCGCGGGCCACCAGACTCAGGGTTTCCAGGGCGGGGGCGCCAGATTGCGTGTCGCCCTGCAACAGGCGATCCAGCACGTTCTGGTTAAGCGTCAGGCCCGCGGGTGTGCGGCCGCTGGCTGCGGCCAGTGCTTGCGCACTGCCGGCATTGACCACACCGACCGAAAGCCCGAGTTGGCGAGTGCCAAAGCGCACGCTTTCGCCCAGTTCGAAGTCTTTGTCAGTGGCGGCGATGATGCTGCCGTTGGAGTACAGCAACGCCGCAGCGGTGCAATCGGCCGTCGGACAGTTGCCGATACGAATGCTCCCGCCCCCGCCATCGGTGGGCGCAAGCACCGGCGTCCAGCCGTTGGACACCACCAGCAGGCTGGAGCGCCCCGGCTCGTAGACGAAACCGGCTGCGGCATCATACGGGACGTCACCTCGCCCCAAGGTATTGACGCCCGCTCCCGCATCGATGGTGATGCCGCCATTGGCGCTGTTACTGCTCAGCACAACCTCTGGCGCCGAGAGGATCGCGCCCTCGCGCAGACGAATCGCCGAGGTATTGCCGATCACCTTGATCGAGCCGCCCTCCGCACCGTAATACACGGTTGGGGTGCCACCGATGGTCAAACGTCCGGCATTCAAGCGGTTGAGGGTGTCGGCGTACAGCGATACACCGTCGAACCCTGGCGTTCGCGTATGCCCGGCACCGAGAATTTCAAACTCTGCGCCGGTATAACCGCCCTGAACGACCGCCGTACCAATGACCCCGCCGCTGGCAGGTTTGAACAGCACCTGCCCGTTGAAGTCCAGGGCTGAGTCGTGCTCGCCGCCACTGACCATGCGCAGGTGCAGCGTGTTGCCGTCCAGCGGTGTGCGGGCGCGCGGCAGACCGCGGCGGGCAGCATCATTGAGCACAAATTGGCTGAACCCGGTTTCGTTGTACTGTGAATAGCGCCGCAGCACATCGGCAGACGTCACGATGACCTGGCTGGGCAAACTGTCACGAATACCGGTGTTGGCAATCGACAGCTGTCCGGCCGTGGTCCACGAGCCATTGCGCAACTTCAACGCACTGTCCATCGGCCCCGCAATCGCTTGACCATTGATTTCGACCCGGAAGGCGCCCGGTAACAAGGCAAAGGTCGATGGCAACAAGGTGTAGGTGCCGGGTGCCAGTCCGGCAACGCCGGTCCCGAGGGTGATCTGCTGGCCGATACGCGGGTCGACCGCGCCGGCCTCGGCCAGCATCGGCGCATAGCGGCTCTGGTCACCGGCCACGATCGCATACACGGGGTTGCTGGCCAGCCCCGGCAAACTGAAGGTGCCATCGGTGGCATTGCGTACCAGCGGATTGAAACGCGCGTCGGTGGAGCCACCTCGTCCGGAGACAAAACCGGCACCGCGCAAATCGCCGCCGCCCGAAAGGTCGATCAGCGCCCCGGCCTGCACATTGGTGTATTGCGCATCAAGGATGACCCCGGAGGTCGCTCCGGCAATGCCATTCAACACTACCGACTTGCCGTTGTACCGATAGTCGATACCGTCGGTGGTTCCTCCATAGGGCATGACCAGTCCGGCGGCGCTGACTGAAGTCACGCTGCCCGGCAGAAGGTGAAGTTCACGGGTTTTGACGATGATGTCATCACCCAGGGATATCAGCCCCAAAGGCGCACGAATGACGCCGCCCTGCTCGATCTGTCCCGCACTGAGTGTCAGGCTGCCGAACACCGAGTAAGGCAAAGCGGTCGGCGCCGCCCCGTGATTGCCGATACGCAACGTATGCTCCGGCACCGATCCGGCCATACTTTGATAGCCCACTCGCACCTCAGCCGAGACGCCACTGGCCGGGTAGATCTGCGCAGCCCGCATGTGCATGTCACCCGCAGTCCACAGACGGCTGCGCTGCTGTTCATCGGTTGGCGCGAGGAAGCGCAAGTCGCCCTGGCTGTCGAGCGTGACCAGACCAAAGCCACGGCGGCTGACCGCCAGCGCCGGTGCGGCCGATTGCACGAGAGTCCCTTCGGTGCCGAATGAAAGCGAGTTGCCCACGTCCAGCAGGTTCGCGCTGGCGGTGAATTGCGCGCCGGACAACTGCGCTGTCGGATTGCTCATCACCCGCGGACGCACTTTGACTTCCGAGCTGAAATAGGTGCCCAGCCCTGACAGGCGCAGGTAAGGTGCGCTGAGGTTGACCCGGGCGCTGTCACTCGCCGACTCGGCCAATGAAAGGGAACCGGCGAACAGGCTCAGGCCCTGTCCCATGTGCAGGTCGACATCGCCGTCGAACGTCATCAGACCGTTGCTCAGCAGACTCACGCTGTCGAAGCCACCGCTCATAAGCTGATCGGCACTCAAGCGTGTACGCCCGTAGCGTAAAAGTGGCGAAGCCTCTCCCGCTCGCAGCGGCTGCGGCAGTGCCGGCGCAGGCCCTTGGGCAATGATCAGTTCACGTGGCACGCGCACCGCATTGCTCAAGTTCGCGGAACCGTACGCCGGTGTATCCAGAGCGATCTCCAGACGCCCGCCCGCCGCACCCGCACCGCCAGCATTGGCCTGCAGACTGCCCTCGATGAACAGACCATTGTAGGAACTCAGGGTGATCCGTCCGCCATTGGTGGCCACACGAGCGGGGCCTTGCCCACCGCTATCGAGCACGGCTTGCGCACCGGACGCTTCCAGTCGCGCACCTTGGCGGACGATGACGTAAGCATCGGCAGCGGTCGCCGTGATTTTCTTCACATCGATCTCGCCACCGACAATGATCGAGCCACCCTTGCCGACCTGGCCGTAGACGCGGCCCAGCGCATCGACAGCGGTCGCTGCCCGACCGGCGACATCGATCAAGGCATGTTCACCGATCCAGATCGAACGGTTGTGCGGGGTCGGATCGGCCTCTTGCAAGGACGTCGCCACATCAATCGCGCCGAACTGCTGTTGACGGATATCGACAACACCGCCCCAGGCGTTGAGTTCACCATCAAGCGTGATCTGGCCTGCCCCGCGCAAACCGATGCGCTGGCCGGGATCGACACTGATCCGTGAGCCTTCGCCAATCGACAACGGACTGCTGGCGGGATCAATCAAGCCAGCAAGCGTCGCGCCGGCTTGCAATGCGACAGAAGCGCCGGCCCTTTGCGTCAAGACGCCCTTGAGCGGGTCTTCCTGAAATAGCGCGGGCGTCCATAGCTCCAGCGCAGCGCGCGGCGACATACCGGACACAATGGTCGAGGCGGATTCGCCAAATCGATAGACCGGCATCTGCACATCGATCGCGCTTTGCGCGGCGACCTCCAGCCCCTTCAGACCGATGATGTTGTAGGCGCTGAACCCCGTGCGGAACAGCTCCGGCGTCAGGCGCAAGGTCTGTTCTTCGGACACTTCGCCGGAAGCGCCGATCCGCACCTTGCTGGCCTGCACGGTCAAGGTGCCGCCGCCGTTCACGCCATAGCCCTGCACCTCGCCATCGAGCACCATGCGCGACTGGCCTGGCGCACTGTTGGCGCTGGATTCAAGCGTCACGTCGCCACCCTTGCCGCCACGCGTCTTGCCGTTGGCCAATACCGCACCGCCCGACGAAACATCGACCAGACTGCCACTGGCCAGCAGAATGTCGCCGGTACTGCGGATCGACACCGTCCCGCCATTGAGGTACGCCAGGCCGCCCGCGTCGTCCGGGTTACTCGACAGGTTGCTCCACAGACCGCGTGTCTGCAGCTGCACACCCTGCGCAACCGTCACTCGCGCTTGCTTGCCTGCTGAAACCTGGAGACTGGTGTCATCACGCCGATCGGTGGCGAGCTGGTTCAAAACGTTGCCCAATTGCAGGCTGCCGCCTTGCGCAATCAGATCGGCATTGACCTGCACGTCAGGGCTGAACAGGGTGATGTTGCCACCGTGATCCACCGTCACGCCTTCATTGACTTCAATCGTGTTTTTCGCCGAGATCTTCAGCGCACCCAGCGCGAAACCATTGAGCAGCCCGGCATCGAGGAACAGTTTGCCTGCGCGTTCTGCCGCGACCGCGTCGGTCAGCCCTGCGTTCGCTACGCTGGCATGCGCGCCCCCCACTTGCACCTGATCGAGCAACGGGTCGAGTTGATAGAGCAGGCCGGCACTGGCAGCGACATAAGCAGCATCGTAACTGCCAACCACCAACTGCCCTCGCTGCGCCCGGGCGGTCTGGGTCTGGGCATAGCCGTCCAGACCTGCCCGCGGTGCCTGGATTTGCCGTTCGCCCTGAAACACCTCACCCAACAGCTGGCCATCCAGCACGGCGTTGCCCGTGGCGATCACCAACTGGCCGGCATCCCGGCCAACGGTGTAACCCGATTCCTGACGACGCGTCGGCGCGATCAGCGGGCTATAGAAATAATCCGTCTGGCCCCAGCGCTCGCTGTGACTTTCGTAACCTTTGTAAAGACCGTTGTAGAGAATATCGCCCGGCGCACGCGACACTTCGTATAACCGCCCGTCCGCACCGCGCAGCCAGCTCTGGCGAATCTCGCCGCCCTGCACATCAAGCGTGCCGCCGGACACATTGATCAGCGAACCTTTTTCGCTGATCACGTCCTGTCCGGAAAACCGCACCTCACCGCCCTGCGCCATCCATTCACCAACGCCATGGCCCTGAGTACCGAGGTATCCGCCGACCTCCAACAACCCACCGGCGGTGTACCAGCGGTCGGTGGCGTAACCGTTGGTGCCCGCCGGCACGAATACCAGCTCACGGACATCGACCCAGATGTCGTTACTGTTGAGCGCGCCGTTCTCGCGATTGACCGGCGCATCACGCTGCTCGTTGCCCTGGACGTTGATCTTGATGTTGTTGTTTGCCATCGCCACTTTGACGCCGAGGGCGCCGGACACGTCGATCACCGCCCCCTCGCGCAATAGACTGCGTCGCCCGGCGGCAACCGCCACCTGCCCACCGGTGGCAAGGGTGATCGAGCCGCTTTTGAATTCGACGGTGCCGCCGCTGCCGATGTCGATGCGTGACTGATCGCTGCGGATCCGGTTGTTGGCATTGACGCCGGTCAGCGCCGCCTCGCGCTGGCTGTCCAGGGCGGTGAGATCACTGCTGTCGAGCAGAATCGCACTGACGCCATTTTCGCCCAGGGTCACACGGCCTTGGGCATCGCTGGCCGGATTGAGCAGATGCACGGTGCCGCGCGTCGCCACCGAAGTGCTCGCCAGCAGCACACCGTTTTGCACAACGTCGCGGCCGGTCAGGGTGATGTCGCCGGTGGATGCCTGGATCAGGCCGGTGTTGCTGACCTTGCCCGAGCTGTCAGCCTTGAAACCGGGAATGACCTCACTGCCGAAAGTGGTTGAATAACCATTACCTTCGGTGCCCGAGCCCTTGCGGATATAGAAACGGTCCCCCGCACCCAGCACCGTCTGACCTTTGGCCGTACTGATCGAGCCGTCGTTCTGCACGTCCTGGCCGAGCAGCAAGGTATAGCCGCCGGCGTCGGTGGAGAGCGCAGGTTGATGCGTTTGTATGGCTGCGCCACGCTCCACCAGGACTTTGCCAGCAGCGTCGGTAAAGGTTGGCTGACTGCCGGTGCTGTCGAAATACAGACCCCGATCGCGAAATTGTGCATCGGTCATGTTCGCGGCTGCCGCTACCAGATTTCGCACATTGAACTGGCTGCCACCGCTGAAGACGATGCCGTTGCGGTTGATCAGCATCACCGTGCCGTCCGCTTTGATCTGCCCCTGAATCTGGCTGGCCCGTGCGCTCGGATCGTTGACGCGATTGAGCACCGCCCAGTTGGCCTGCTGGGCAAATTCCACTGTGGTATTGCGGCCGACGTTGAACGTTTCCCAATTGAGAATCGCCTTGTCGGCGGTCTGCTCGATCTTCACCGTGGTCTTGCCGTCGGCCTGGGTCTGTTGCGGGCCTTTGGCGTTCATCCAGCCCTGGCTCAGGCTGTTATCGACCTTCAGGCCGCCCTCGCCCAATCCGTCCGGAACCACTTGCACACTGCCCAATGCGGCGGCACGTCCAGCGGCTTGTGCGGCCTGCTGAGCGGCAATCGCTGCCACGGTGTTATTGAGTGTCTGCAAAGAGCGCTGCAACTGCTGGCTGGCCCGTTGCTGCTGTGCCAGCGGTGGGGTCATCCCCGGCAGACCGCTACCACCCGGACGCGACGCCGAAGCCTGCTGCGCTGAGCCCTTCGCGGCAAACCAGGTGGAACTGAACGCTGTCGCCGCCTCGGCACTGCCCGCCACCAGACACAAGGCGACGGCTTGCGCCAATGGCTTGAGCAGCCACTGTGCGGGATCGCCCGCGCCACGTTTGATCGGCCGGATACGGTTACTGTGACGGGAGGTGCGAGCAAGCATCACTACAGGTCCTTTTGGGTGGCAGGTCGGATCAGCCCTGCTGTTACGACATAGGCAGTTGGCGAGCCTCACGACCGAACGGATGTCACACAAACTTCATGATCAAGGAGTAAATCGGCAAAAAAAAACAGCAGCCCGAAGGCTGCTGCCGTTTCATTGCCGTTGAGACAAGGCTTACAAAGGACGACCAATGCCGTTACAGGCGTTGGCGTTGTTGATGTCCAGGTTATTGCCCGAGGTGTTGGTGATGAAGTTGGCGGTCACAGCGGTTTTCCAGTTGTTGGGAACCGGCGTGAAGCTGTGGGCGACGGTGGCGACGTTGTTGCCCGGGTTGCTGTAGTGGGTGGTCAGGAAGTTGCGCACGGCGGTGGCCACGGCTGCATCTTTGTAGCACTGGCCGAAGATGAAGTTGGTGTAAGCCACAATCGGGTAACCGCTTGCCGGGTTAGGCACGACCGGGGCCCAGCCAGCCGGGTTGGCAGGTGCGCTTGGCACCGGTGCAGTGCTCAGCGCCAGCGTCACGTTAGCGTTGGTTGGCTGGACGCCATTGACGCGGGCAACCACAGCGTTGCTGGTGGCGTTCACGCCGTCCGGACCCACATAGCCGATCGAACCGTCCACGGCGTTCACCGCAGTGGCCACATCAGCGGTGTTGGCTACGCCGACCCAAGTCGATGGCAGCGCGGAACCGGCCGGCAGACGAGCGTTGGTGAAGGTGGAGTTGACGGCGAATTTGGTCGGGCAGATCGAGTTCAGGTGACGGCTGAGGATTTCGGTGGTGCCGCTCGAAGTGCTGCGATAAACCACGCGGATTGCGGTGGTGTCGGCGGTACCCAACAGCGCGCCCCAGGTAGTCTTGGTGCCCGACAACGCGTCGCACAACTGAGCGCTGGTCAGGTTAAGCGCGGTCTGACCGGATTTTTTGTACGGAATGGCAACCGAAGTGGCCACCGATGGCAGCTGGATCAGCGGGCCGTACGAAGCACCGAAGTTGGTGGTGTAGGTGCTGAGTTCCGCAGCGCTGAGGATCGAGTCGCTAGCGGCGAAGTGCACAGTACCGGTGGTGCTGAACTGGGCAGCGTTGTTGGTCAGGAAAGCGCTTTTGCCAATGCCGCTACCGGTTACGGCGTAGCTGAAGTTGGCAGGCAGGATGCTGTTGGCAGAACCTTTGTACAGTGCGGCAGGCAGGGAAGCACCACCACCGGTTACGGCCATGGCCTGGGCGGAAGCCAGAGCGGCGACGGTCAGTGAGGCGGCGATCAGAGTGCGCTTGAACATGAAGAATCTCCTTTTCAACTTGGTTGGGAACACAGGTTTCGGAAGGCTTGCATGACACCGGGAGGGTCCACCGCAGTGGAGCCGCAGGGAGAAATTCGCAGCTTCCGGTGACAGATAAAGGAAAAAACCTCGGGAGCTGCGGGGGGATTTTTGGGGGGATTTCTCGGGTGTTTGCGGTGGGTTGCGGCGCGTCTGGATCGCGGGTTTGGCTGAATCGGGCTGGAGCCGTTGGCGGGTGGTTGCAGATGACAGAATGGAGAACCCGAGGATGATGGGATCGGGACTCGGGTGAGGGTCAGGCCGATGCAAAATATTTGAGTTTTGTGTTGTCGGGACTGGCGCTTTCGCGAGCAGGCTCGCTCCCACAGTTGAAATGCGTTCTTCTGTGGGAGCGAGCCTGCTCGCGAAGAGGCCGGCCCGGCCAACATCAAACCGGGCTACTGCACCAACTGGTTGATCTCAATAATCGGCAACAACACCGCCATCACAATCACCAGCACCACCCCGCCCATCACCACAATCATCAGCGGCTCGAGCAACGCGGTCATGCCCATAGCCCGTCGTTCAATGTCCCGGGAAAGCGTCTGTGCCGCACGCTCAAGCATCGGCGGCAGTGAGCCGGTTTTCTCGCCGCTGGCGATCAGGTGAATCAGCACCGGCGGGAACACATTCTCCACGCGCAGCGCGGCGGCGAGGTTGACGCCTTCTCGCACCTTTGCCGTGGCCTCGCTGACGCTCAGGCTCAAGCGGTCGTTGGACAGCGTCTGCCGCGCCGCTTCCAGCGCACGCAACAACGGCACGCCGGCACCGCCGAGGATCGCCAGGGTGGAGGCGAATCGCGCGGTGTTCAGGCCGAGAATGAAACGCCCGAACAGCGGCAACTTCAGGACCCGGTGATGCCAGCTCAATCGCGCCGCCGGATTGCGCAAATACAAACGCCAACTCCAGAACGCCCCGGCCATGAGCGCCGCACACAACCACCCCCAGGCGCGAATGAAATCACTGGCCGTGAGCATCGCCAGGGTCAACCCCGGCAAATCCTGCCGCGCTTGAGAGAACGCGCTGACCACCTGCGGCACCACGTAGCTGAGCAGGAAAATCACAATGCCGATCGACACCAACCCGACCACGCCCGGATAGATGAACGCGGTAAGAATCTTGCCGCGCAGGTTGTTGCGTTCCTCGATGTAATCGGCCAACCGTTCCATCACCTGGGCGAGATCGCCGGACTCTTCGCCAGCGGCAATCAGCGCGCGGTAAATCTCGGGAAAATCCCGTGGCCGCGACGCCAGCGATTCCGCCAGACGCATGCCGCTGCGCACATCGGCGCGCACGGCGCTGAGGGTCTGGGCGATGTGCTTTTTCTCGGCCTGCTCGACCGTCGCGCTCAGTGCTGCTTCCAATGGCAGGCTGGCACCGAGCAGGCTCGCCAGTTGCCGCGTGGCCCAGGCGAGGTCGTTGTCGGAGAGTCTGGCGCTGAACAAACCGCTGCCGCCGTGTCGGGCGACGTTGCTTTCCTCATGCACCGACAGCGCTGTCAGGCCACGTCCGCGCAAGGCACTGAACGCTGCGCTCTGGCTGTCCGCCTCAAGGTGCCCGGACTCGATTTTTCCCGTGGCATCCGCCGCTTCAAAGCGATAGCGATTCATCAGGCGTCCCGTGTCACGCGAAGGATTTCTTCCGGCGCGGTGGCACCGCTGCGAATCCAGCGCTCACCGTCCTCACGCAGGCTGAACATCCCTGCTTTCGCCGCCGCCGCGCGCAGGGCCTGCTCCCCTGCCCCTTGGTGGATCAGCGTGCGGATGTCGTCGTCGATGCAGAACAATTCGTGGATGCCGGTGCGGCCGCTGTACCCGGTGTGATTGCACGCTGCGCAGCCCACCGGGCGCCAGGTGCCGGGCGTGGCCGGATCTTCCTGTTTGCACTGATTGCACAGGCGCCGCACCAGACGTTGCGCGAGGACGCCGAGCATGGATGACGCGAGCAAGAACGGCTCAACGCCCATATCGATCAGGCGATTGACCGCCGACACCGCGTCGTTGGTGTGCAGCGTCGCCAGCACCAAGTGCCCGGTGAGCGAGGCCTGCACGGCGATTTGCGCGGTCTCGAGATCGCGGATTTCGCCGATCATGATGATGTCCGGGTCCTGCCGCAGAATCGCCCGCAGCGCGAGGGCAAAGGTCATGTCGATCTTGGCGTTGACCTGAATCTGGCTGATCCCCGGCAGGTCGTATTCCACCGGATCTTCCACGGTAAGGATGTTGCTGGTGCTCGCATCGAGCCGCGCCAGCGCCGCGTAGAGGCTGGTGGTTTTGCCGCTACCGGTCGGCCCGGTGACCAGGACGATGCCGTGGGGCTGGCGAATCAAATGGTCGAGTTTGGCCAACACCTGCGCATCCATGCCCAAGGTTTCCAGATGCAAGCGCCCGGCCTGTTTGTCGAGCAGGCGCATCACCACCCGTTCGCCGTGGCCAGTGGGCACCGTCGATACACGAATATCGATCGGCCGCCCGGCTACTCGCAAGGCGATACGACCATCCTGGGGCAGACGTTTTTCGGCGATGTCGAGTTGGGCCATGATCTTGATCCGCGACACCAGCGCACCGTGCAACGCCTTGCGCGGCGAGACCACATCGCGCAGGGTGCCGTCGACGCGGTAGCGCACCACCGAATGGGTTTCGAACGGCTCGATGTGAATGTCGCTGGCCTCATCGCGCGCGGCCTGGGTGAGCAAAGCGTTGATCATGCGAATCACCGGCGCGCCGTCCTGCGTGTCGAGCAGGTCGGTGATCTCCGGCATGTCCTGCATCAGCCGATCGAGATCAACCTCGTTTTCCGCCGCACCCACCACCGCCGCCGCACTGCCGGTGTCGGCGTAAGCGCTGGCGAGCAAACCGTCGAGCTCGTCATCACGCACCCGCTCGATCCGCGTCGCACCGAACTGCCGACGCACTTCGCTGATCGACCAGCCGGGCGTTGACGGGCACACCGTCAGCACGCCATCGCGCAAAAGAATGCGCTGCGCCTTGGCCCAGGCGTAAGGCAATACACTCATCGCTCACCCTCCCCACAATTCGCCATAGCAATGCGATCCCCTGTGGCAATGCGATCCTCTGGGGCAATGAGATCCCTTGTGGCAATGGGATCCTCTGTGCCAATGCGATCCCGTGTGGCGAGGGGATTTATCCCCGTTGGGCTGCGCAGCAGACCCAAAACCTGAGAACCGGTTTCTACAGGCAAATCGCGTGTACCGGTTTTACGACTGCTTCGCAGCCGAGCGGGGATAAATCCCCTCGCCACAATCATCATTCCATTCAAAACCGAGTGCTCCCTTCAATGGGTACCGTGGCAATGAGATCCCCTGTGGCAATGAGAACCCTTGTGGCGAGGGGATTTATCCCCGTTGGGCTGCGAAGCAGACCCAAACCTTGAGAACCGGTTTCTACAGGCAAATCCCGTGTACCGGTTTTACGACTGCTGCGCAGCCGAGCGGGGATGAATCCCCTCGCCACAATCATCATCTCAGTCAAAACCGGGTGCTCCCTTTAATCGGCACCCTGGCAATGCGATCCCCTGTGGCAATGGAATCCTCAGTGGCAATGGGATCCCCTGTGGCGAGGGGATTTATCCCCGTTGGGCTGCGCAGCAGACCCAAAACCTGAGAACCGGTTTCTACAGGCAAATCGCGTGCGCCGGTTTTACGACTGCTGCGCAGCCGAGCGGGGATGAATCCCCTCGCCACAGTCATTATCTCAGTCAAAACCGGGTGCTCCCTTCAATCGGTACGGCTTTGATCGTGGCGCGTGGGCCTGATGTCGGCCCCGGCGCTGGCACGCCTTGCGCAGCACTTGGCAACTGCGGCGCCTGCATGTCGGGCATCGCCCAGCTGCGTTCCGGTTGCAAGCCGCCCTGGGCGCGGCGCATGAAGTCGTAGCGGTTGAGGGTGATGCTGCGCCCCGCTTCGCTGTCGCGGATGATGTACGGGCGCAGGAACACCATCAGGTTGGTCTTGGTGATCGCCCGGCGTTCGTTGCGAAACAGCGCGCCGATGCCCGGCAGGCTGCCCAGCCACGGCACCGCATCATTGCTCTGGCTGTAGCCGTCCTGAAGCAAACCACCGAGGACCATGATCTGCCCATCGTCGAGCAGAATGCTGGTATCAATCGCCCGTTTGTTGGTGACGATGCCCGCCGCGGTCACGCTGTTGGACGCGCGCTCATCGATGCTGCTGACTTCCTGATAGATATCCAGCTTCACCGTGCCGCCCTCGGAAATCTGCGGACGCACGTTGAGCTTGAGGCCGACCTCTTCGCGGGTCACGGTCTGGAACGGGTTGTTGCTGGTGCCCCCGCCGCCAGTGACGTAGCTACCACTGACAAACGGGATGGTCTGGCCGACAAAAATGCTCGCCGCTTCGTTGTCCAGGGTCAGCAGATTCGGCGTCGACAGCACATTGGTGCCGCCCTTGCTCTTCAGCGCCCGCGCCAGCACTTTCAGGTCGAGAATCTTGCCGATGCCGGGGATGTCGACCGTGCCGTTGACATAGCCAAGGTTCAAACCCTGCGGCAGCACGTCGATGCTGTTCTTGGCCCCCGTGTTGAGCCCCGCGCCGCCGAGATTGGCGCCACCGATCACGCCCTTACCACCAAGATTGCCGGTCTGCCATTGCACACCGAATTCACTGGCATCATCCTCGCCGACCTCGACAATCAGACTCTCGATCACCACCTGCGCACGGCGCTGATCCAGCAAGTCGATAACCTCACGCAGATTGCGATACAGCGGCTCCGGCGCGGAAATCAGCAGCGTGTTGGTGGTGGCATCGGCCTGAATCGTCACCCCGCCAGCGCTGAACGCAACGTTCTGTTCGCTGCTTTGCGTACCGCCACTGCTGCTGCCGCCGCCACTGCCCTGCGCATAACTGCCGCCGCTTGCGCCGCTGCCAGTCGTCGTTGAAGTGCCAGTGCTCGGCGTGCTGCTCTGGCCGTTCTGCCCGGCATTGCCGCCGGTGCTGCTGCCCATCGCGCTGAGCACCGACCGCGCCGCGTCGCTGCTGCCGCTGTCACTCTCGCCGGTGAGCAAACCGCGCAAGGCTTGCGCCAGTTTCGCCGCCTGAGCGTTGCGCAGATAAACCACATGCAGATTGCTCGGATTGCTCTGCGCGTTGTCGAGTTTGTAGATCAGGTTGCGCGCCAGCTCGGTGCGTTCGGGGCTGCCGGCGCGGATGATGATGGTGTTCGAGCGCGGGTCGCCGATCACGGCGATTTTCTGCGTCGGATCATTGCCCGGCGCGTCGAGCAAGTCGGCGACCATCGGCGCGATATCGGCAGCGATGCCGTTCTGGATCTGCACCACATCGGTGTCGATCGCGCTCGGCGTGTCGATGCTCTCGATCAACTGCGCGACGCGGGTGAGGTTCTCGGCGTAATCGGTGATGACCACGGTGTTATTGCCGGGGTAGGCATTGATCGGATTGTTCGGCGAAACGATCGGGCGCAGCACCGGGATCAGGTTCACCGCGTTCTCGTATTGCAGGCGAAACGTGCGCGTGAGCATGCCGTTGCCGGCCGGTTTGTCCGCGCTGTAGATCGGCCCGCCGAGCAGTTTCGCGTCGGCCTCGGGAACCACCTGCGCCACGCCGCCGACATCGACCACGCTGAAGCCTTGCATGCGCAACGCCGCGAGCAGCATGTCGTAAGCCTGCCGGGCCGGTACCTGACCTTCCGAGACCAACGTCAGATTGCCCTTGACCCGTGGATCGACGAGAAACTGCTGCCCAGTGGCCCGCGACAGCGCACGCACCACCGCCTGAATATCGGCCTCGACGAAATTCAGCGTCACCGGTTGCTCACCCAACGGATTGCGCGCAACCGTGTTGCTCGGCACAGCACCACCACTGCGCCCGCGCTGACTGATGTTGTGCAACTGCTTGGGCACCGGCCGCGCCTGAGCCTGCGCCCGTTCGCGATCGGCGACCGCATCGCCGCTGCGCTGGGTATTGGCCAGCGGCCGCCCGAGTTCGCTGTCGACCAACAGCGGCGGCTGATTCTGCGGGGCCGTGGTGCTGTTGCACGCGCTCAATGCCATCAGCAACAACGGCAGCGCCAGACGTGCCGGTTTGCAGCGTGACTCCTTCATGAAGCTTCCTTAGCGCCCTGCGCCTGATCCATGCGAACGGTGCCTGACAAAGTGCCGGCGGTGACATCGGTCGAGGCCGCGCTTGCGCGTTGCAACTGCGCCTCGACCACCTGCAGAGAAAGTTGTGACGGCTGGCTGAGCAGCCAGTCGAGCAGCGTATCGGCCGGCGCGGCGTCGACATTCAACTGCCACGCGCCACCCTCCGCCGCTTGTAATTGGTAGTGCCCGGCGAGCCCCGCCGCTTGCAGACTTTGCTCCAGCGACTGGCCAACGCTTTGCCCCTGCGGCCGCACGTTGACGCTGCGCAACAGCACTTCCAGCGCCTCGGTTTGCGCGCGCAACTTGGGCGTCTCGCTCTGCCAGAAAGTGATCCTGGCCAGCGGCGGCTTGACCAGCGTCAGCCAGATCAGCAGACCGACAAGCACCAGCGCCATGCCAGCGACCATGCGTTTCTCACGCAGCGCCAACGGCTGCCAACGCGCCTGCAACTGGCTGCTGAAGCGCTGCCAGCGTCCACGGTAAATCGCCAGCGTCGCCCTACTCATCGTCTGCTCCGCTGTCGTCGTCTGCGTTGGTGTTGGCGCTGGATTCATCGCTCGGGCGCAGCGTCCAGCCTTCGTCATCGGCAGTGACGCTGATGCCGGCCTGGGCCAACGTGCTTTGCCAGTCCTTGTCGTTGCCGCCACGGTTTGCATCACTGAGCAACGCCAGCTGCAAGACGCCGTCGCGATAGGTCAGGCTCTCGACACTGCCAGCCATGAACGGCATGCCCGTGCCGGCCTGCAACACCAGCCGATTAAAGTTCTGCGCCGGGTCACCGACCGCGCCTTTTTGCCGTTGCTCGAGTTGCTGACGCGCCTGTTGCAGCGGGTTGAGAATAACCGGCAATTCCGGGAACGCCTGCTTCACCCGCTGACTCATCTGCGCCTTGAGCTGCCGGCCCTGCCGCGCCTCGCGAGCGGCGTACAGATTCAGGCCGACCACCCAGACTGCCACGGCCAAAGCCACACACCCGACAGCGCGACCCCAGCCACGTTGCTCGCCGCCGCTTTGCTGCAGACCACCGTGCAAACCCCAACCAGGCAAGGGGCCAATCCAGCGTTGTGCTGATCCGGCTTCAAACGATGCCTCATCAACTTCATCACCGAGCAACGGTTCAACCTGCGCGCTGTTCAAACTCTCGCGACGGAGCAAATGCCCGTCCGCCACACAAGCGACAACCCCCGGCAGCACTGGCAGGCTGTACGGCGCCGGATACAAACCGCGCAGCGTCAACCCCGCCTGCTTGAGCACCGCAGCCAGACGCTGCAAGTGCTGCCGCGCCACCCAGGCGATTTGCACCTGCCCACTCGCATCACGAGGGCTGTGGCCGATATGCATTTGGCTGCTATCACCGAGCATCAACGCCTGCGCCGCGCACTGCACAGCGGCCGCGGTTTTGTTAGCGGGCAGCGGCGGTACATCAATGCTGGCGAGCAGGCTGTCAGCCGGATGCAGAAAACACAGCAGCGGTGGTTGCTTCGGCCGTTGCCCCAACTGACTCAAAGTCAGCCGCTCCTCACGAATGACCTGCCCCTGACGATCCAGCCAGGCGCAGCTCACTTCGCTGTGCAACTCCAGCTCCGCCAATGGCGGCAACCCGACGCGCAACTGGCTCATGCGCCCACCCGCGACCAGATCACCTGCGGCAGCCGATCCTCGCTGCGATGCAGCAAAGCATCGAGGCTGACCCGGCGCTGATCCCGCCGCGCCTCACCGCGCAAACGAAACCAGTCACTGGTGATGCCAACTTTGACGCTGCTCATTTCCAGCTGCGGCATGCGCAAACGGTTCACGAAATCGCCGCGATTGATAAACCAGCGTCCGGCGTCACGCTCGGCAATCAACCCCGTCGCCCGCTCCAGCGAAAGCCCCGGCACATACGCCGCCAGCACCTGCGCCGTCGCGGTATTGCCGTTGATCCACGTCGTCGCCGGAATCACCGTCACGTACGGCGCCAGTTGGCCGATCAGCGCATCGGTCACGCCTTCGACGCTGCGCAAATCATCCAGCGTGCGCAGCATCGGCACCTTCGGCGGTGGCGGTTTGTGATCGGCATCCGGCGAAGTCGCCCGGCCACTGTCGAAACCGGCTTTGCCAGTCGCACCAATCTGCGCATTCAGCAGATGCGGATACCCGGCAATCACTCGCTGGCGGATGCGCTGGCCGACAACGGCGCTCACACCGATCAACTCGCACAACCGCTCGAACGCCTGCACCTGCGCCTCATCGATGCGCTCATTGGCGACCAGATTGCGCAGGTTGAACTTGCCCTGCTCGTCCTCCAGCCGCCCGGCAAAACCCGCCGCCAACAACGGCTGTGCCCAAGGCTGATCGCGCCGGGTCAACGGATCACGCAGGCGCGCATCCCAGAGCAACTGCCGGCTGATCTCCAGACCACCCTGCGCCAGCCAACGCCCCTGCACCCGCTGCTGATCGGCCTCCAGCGCCCGGGTCGCCACGCTCTGCCGCGTCAACATCCCCGCCGCAATCACCGCCACCACGGCGGCGATCAACAACGCGCTGATAATCGCCATGCCCCGTTGCTTCGCCCCGTTGAGCGAACCTGTGTTCACGGCCGGCCTTACAACTGCCAGGAACCGATATCGGCATTCACGCCATCGCCGTCAGGCTGGCCATCGGCGCCGAGGGAAAAGATATCGACCTCACCATTCGCGCCCGGGTTGAGGTACTGATAAGGCCGGCCCCACGGGTCATTCGGCAAACGCTCCAGGTACGAACGCCAGTTGCTGTTCTTCGCATCCGCCGGCCGCTCGACCAACACCTTCAGCCCCTGATTCATGCTCGGGTACGTGCCGTGATCGAGGCGATACAACTTCAACGCCTGCATCAACCCACCAATATCCTGCTTCGCCGCCGTCGCCCGCGCCTGATCCGGCCGGTCAAGCACCTTGGGCACCACCATCGCCGCCAGAATCCCCAGAATCACCACCACCACCATGATCTCGATCAAGGTAAAACCCTGCTGGCTACGCGGCATGCGCGGCGACTGACTGAGCGTGTTCAAAGGTGCGATATCCATCTCGACATTCCCTGGCTTGATCCGAATTCGACGCGCAGTGTTGCAAGAAGATATGTCAGGGATGTTGAAAATCCTCGGGTGTTTCCGTCGTCAAGCCGTCAAGGACGGGGGTTAGCGTCGAGGGCTGGGTTTTGGTTTTGGGCCATGTATGCGCGCGCGAACGCGAGAGGAAGGATTCACCCTGATTGAAGTGCTGGTGGCACTGGCAATCATCGCCGTCGCCATGTCCGCCGCCGTGCGCGTCGCGGGGTTGATGACGCAGAGCAGTGGGGTTTTAAGGGATCGGTCGGTGGCGATGATTGCCGCGCAGAGCCGGATGGCTGAGCTACGGCTGGAAGGTCGATTGCCGAATGGGGTGAAGGCTGTTGAATGTGATCAAGGACGGCTTATGTTGCGCTGTGAACAGGTGATCGCCAGCGCAGAGAATGGACGGTTGCTCAAGGTTGGAATCCAAGTATTTGATCGCAATCAGGATGCGCCGCCGTTGGCCAGACTGGAGACCCTGTTGTCACGGCCAGGAAGCCCCTCACCCTAGCCCTCTCCCGAGGGAGAGGGAACCGATTCGGGGATGTTCGAGAAATACGCCGACCTGAACGCATCGCTCTGAATCCATAATCAACGCGGTCGCTCAGGTCGATGTAAAACGCAAGACACCTCGGTCGGCCCCCTCTCCCTCCGGGAGAGGGCTGGGGTGAGGGG